>JALHPN010000013.1 GCA_022842465.1 Polyangiaceae bacterium
CCGACGCTGCCGCGCGACGCGCACGCGTCGGCGGCGCGCTCGTCCGTCGGCGCTGGCGTTCGTCGCGGGCGGCAAAGCGGCGGAGCGCACGCTCGAGGCGCACGTCGAGCTCGTCGCCCGGCGGGCTCTGCCCCGGGTTCCGCTCGACGTCCTCGATCGCCAGCTCCTTCGCGCGCAGGGCCGTGAGGAGATCGAGGACCGCGTCGCGACCCTCTCGAGAGGAGAGCAGCGCTCGGGCGATCTCCGCGTCGGCCCGTTCGAGCTCACGCGCGAGCGCGAGCTCTCCCTCGGCCGTCAGGAGCGGGTACTGCGAGAGCTGCCGGAAGTGGAGCTCGAGGGCGTCCGACGGCGCGTCCACCGCGTAGGCGTGGACGTCGTCGGCCGTGGCGAGCTCCGTCGGCTCCAGCGAGAGATCGTTGTCGTTTGCGGTCTTCACGTTCGGGGGACCAAGGGAGGGAGGTGAAGCCTTCGATGGGTGGGGACGAACCCGTCCTGCGGCAAGGCGGCGGCTGCAACGTAACCACCTGGAAGGCCCGCGCCTTCCCGACCGAGGACGATTTCGTCCGCGATCGTCGAGAACCGCAAGCCCTTCTCCAGTGATGCCGCTCGCGTGCCGACGGTTCCGCGATCGAACGCCCCGGGGGTCTCGGACCTCAGCCTTCGCGGACCTTCTTCACGGCGAGCGTGACCTCCGCGCCGCTCGCGCTTTTCCCCACGCCTTTGAGGTGCTTCATGGCGATGCCCGTCGCCTGACCGTCGTTCTTCGCCGCGCGGATCGCGTCGCGCGCCGGCGCGAGGAGCTCGGCGATCTGGTCCGGCGTGAGCGACGCCGGGAGGAGCGCGACGAGGACCTCGAGCTCCCGGCGGAGCGCCGACGCGCGGTCGGCGTCCGTCGTGAGCGCCAGCGTCTCCTCGTTCGCCTTCACGAGCTTCCGCACGACCTGGACCGCATCCTCCTCGGGCAGGGGCGCGTTCCTCCGCGCCTCCGCCGTCTGGAGCTCGCCGAGCGCGAGGCGGAGCACGTCCCGCGCGACGGTGTCTTGGGCCTTCACCGCCTCGGCCACGCGCTTCTTCAGTTCGTCGGTCAGCATGATGGCGCGAGCATCGCCATCCCGCGCCGCGGGCGCAAGAGCTCACGCGACGCGGGCGCGGCGGACGTTCGTCGAGACGCCGCTCGACACGGGCGAGCGCAGCGTCTCGGGACACGGCTCGTCGACGTCGTCGAGGGTCTCCGCGCGGGCGGACGGCTGCGACTCGGCGGCCGCGTCCGACAGGTGGACGGGGATGTCGAGCGCGTCGAGGAGCGAGAGCGTGTCCTCGGCTTCGGCGCGGGTCTGGACGGAGACGATCCCGCTGCCGTCCGCGATGTTGAAGGGCTCGAGAGGAGCGGCGAGCGGACGCGCGCTCCGCACCGTCGCCGGCTCCACGTCGAGCTCCACGGGAATGTCGACGCTGCCGTCGTCCGGGGTGCTCGCACCCCAGACGAACGGGTCGTCGATCCCGAAGGCGTGGTTCTGGCTCGCCATGACTCGTCCTCTGGCCCTTCCGACGTTCTTGGATGCAAAAAGATTCCCACGCCGTGCGGACGAGCTCTCTCCGGTGGCACGAGGTGTGCGCGGGCCTCCGAACATGCGCTCGTCGTTCCGCGTCGGCCGCCTGCTCGGCATCGACCTCAGGGTCGACTCGAGCTGGCTCTTGGTCCTCGTCCTCGTGGTCTGGAGCTTGTCGTCGCTCTTCGCGCGCTGGCATCCGGACTGGGCGCCCGGGACCGTGCTCGTCGTAGCGCTCCTCGCCGCGCTCGCGTTCTTCGGCTCGGTGCTCCTCCACGAGCTCGCGCACTCGATCGTGGCGCGTCTCTACGGGATTCCGGTCCGGGACATCACCCTCCACCTGTTCGGCGGCGTCTCGAACATCGAGCGCGAGCCGCCGACGCCCGCGGCCGAGCTGCTCATCGCGATCGTGGGGCCGCTGACGAGCGTGGGGCTCGGCGTCGTGATGACCCTGATCGTGTCCTTGTGGATCGGCCTGCTCGGCCTCGACGTCGACAGCGCCGCGGAGGCGATCGCGCAGCTCGGCCCCGTGACGACCGTGCTGTCCTGGCTCGGTCCCATCAACATCGCAGTCGGCCTCTTCAACCTGATCCCGGGCTTCCCGCTCGACGGGGGACGCATCCTCCGAGCGATCACGTGGCTCGTCACCGGGAACGAGCGCCGCGCGACGCGCATCGCGACGACCGCGGGGCAGCTCGTGGGGTGGACGTTCATCGCGTTCGGCGCCTTCATGGCGCTGGGGTACGCCGTTCCGTTCTTCGGGCGAGGTCTCGGAGGTGGCGTCTGGCTCGCGCTCATCGGTCTCTTCTTGCGCAATGCCGCCACGCAGCACCAGGCGGGCGCGGCGATCCACGACGCGCTCGCCGGCGTGCGCGTCTCCGACCTCATGCGCACGGAGGGCGCATGGGCTCCAGCGTCGCTCCCGATCCGTCGTCTCGTCGATGACCTCGTCCTGAAGCACGAGGAGGGTGCGTTTCCGGTCTACGACGAGGGGCACCTCGTCGGGCTCGTCTGTCTCGAGGACGTGCGGAGGCTCGAGCCGTCCACGTGGGACGTGCACACCGCGCGTGACGTCATGACCCCGCTCCCGAAGCTCGTCGTGGCCGGGCCCGACGAGGAGATCTTCGACGCGCTCCGGCGTCTCGGCGGGGCGCGCGTGCGGCAGCTGCCGGTCGTGAAGCAAGGGGAGCAGGGCTCGCCGGTGCTGCTCGGGATGCTCTACGAGCGCGACATCGCGCGGTGGTTGGAGCTGCGTACGACGCTCGGCCGCGCGCCCTCGCCGCGCCCCGCGTGACGCCCTCGCTGCACCGCGTCTTGCATCGGCGACCGCGCGAGGAGTCGAACCCCTCCTCTTCAGAAAGGTGATCCATGAACACGTCGATTGGTGACTACGCGCGCGGCGGAGACTTTGGTGGCAACGCGGTCGAGCAGCGGGAGGGACCCGTGGCTCGAGCGATCGAGACCCGGACGTCGAAGCTGCCGTCGGATCTCTTCCTGTGGGCTGCGGGCGCGGCCGTCCTCGGCTCGCTCGCGTTCCAGGTCATCGGCATGACCCGCAAGGTGAACCACGTCGGCAGCTTCTTCGGCGGCATCAACGCCCAGCCGAAGGCCCCCCTCTCGACGTTCATCGGGCAGTGGGCGCCGACCCTCCTCCTCCTCGGGGTCTACAACAAGATCGTCAAGGTGGCGGGCTCCGACCGGCTGACGCGCTGAAGAGTGCAGACGCGTCCCGCGGCCGCGGCCCCGCACCGAGTGGTGCGGGACGTCGCGGCCGCGGTGCTTCTCGGCCGGTCGCCTCAGCCTCAGCCAGGCTTCTTCGTCATCGCGGCGTCCCGCAGGCGCGCGACGAACGCCTCGAGCTTGCCGGCCACGTCCGTCGCCTTGTCCTTCGCGTCCGCGCCGAGCTGCTTCGCGCCGTCTTGGATCTCGAGCACGCGCGGCTCGAGGACCTCGTCCCACTCTTTCTTCGCGTCGAGCGACGCGAGGTGGAGGTGTAGCCGCACTTCGTCTCGCAGCGTGGCGATCTTGGAGAGCGCCTGCGTCACGTCCTCTTTCACATCCATCATGGAATCTCCCTGTTTTGCTGGGCTCGAGCGCGCCGCGGTGACGCGCCCTCCGCCTCCCTCATCACGGTTCGTGCCGCGGTGCGGCGACTCGTGCTCGGTCTCCGGCTCAGCTCATCGCTTCGACGTGGTTCCGTCCGTCGGCCTTCGCGCCGCAGCACGCGGCGTCGGCGCGCGCGAGCCAGTCCGACGGCGTGCGATCGCGGTCCGGGTCGACCTCGGCGACGCCGGCGCTCATCGTGAGGACGCTGCCGTCCCCGCGCGCGATCGCCAGACGCTCGACGGCCTCGACGACGCGGTCGGTGTCGTGGCACGCGCTCGCGAGGCGGCGATCGGGGAGAACGAGGACGAGACCCCCTTCGGACAGGTGGACCTCCGCCCCTTCCGACAGCTCCGCGCGAGCGACCTCGGCGAGGCGCTCGAGGACGGCGCGCGCCGCGGCGCGGCCGACCGCGCGCTCGTACGCATCGAAGAGATCGACGTCGCAGACGGCGATCGAATGCGCGTGCTGGGAGCGGGTCGAGCGCCCGTGGAGAGCGCGGAGGGCTTGCTGGAGGGGAGTCGGCATGGGGGCCTCAGGTCCGGAACAGCATCGACCCGAGCCCGAACGACTGGGGGGTCTCGTAGTGGACGTTGCCGTGCGGGTGCTTCGTGGCGTGTCGCGTGCACCAGAGCGTGGCCCCTGCCGTCTCGCGCTGCTTCGCGAGGCAGTCGGGGCAGGGCGGCTCGATCTCGGGGACGTCGTCGTGCTTGCTCTTCGGGCGCGCGACGAGGACGGCGCACGGCGCCTTCTTCGCGACCTGCTCGGCGACGGACCCGAGGAGCAGCCTCTCCACGCCCTTCTTGTCCGCGGTCCCGACGACGACGAAGTCGGCGTGGAGGTTCGCGGCGAGCTGGACGATCTCGCGCCACGGCGTACCGGCGGCGACATGGCCGACGATCCGTCCGCGGAAGGTTTCGCCGGCGACCTCTCCGAGCGTCTCGAGGAGCGCCCTGGCATCGTCGAGCACCTTCGCGGCGGACGGGAGCCCGCCGTCGTCGCGCATCGGCACGTCGATGACGTGGACGAGGTGCAGCTCGGCCCCGCCGACGCTGGCCGCGAGGGCCGTGGCGGTCGCCAGGACCTGATCGGACGAGGTCGCGGACTCGACGGCAGCGAGCAGGACCACGCGGGGAGGGGTGACGTCGGGGGAGCTCATGGTCCGAGGAATTGCAGCGCACGTGCCACGGGCTTTTCGCTTGCGGTTTTGCGTCATGAACCCCGGATGCCGCGACTTCTGCCGGCGCCTGCGCACCCTTTGCACGGGCTCCTGGAGAGCGGCGTCGGGTGACGGCACACGGCTTGCGACCGGGGAGCGGGGAGGGCGCAGGCCATGAACCAGGTGGAGAGCGAGCGCAGGCGCACGCCGGAGCCGTCGCGGCCGGCGGTCGCGCGACCGGTCGGCGACGTCCGCGTCGCGCTCGAGCACGTGGACGGCTTCGCGTTCCGCGTTCGCTTCGACGACGCGTCCTGGAAGGAGCTCGTCGTGGACGAGCCGCCGCCGCTCGGACGGAGTCGTGGCCCGAACCCGGCGCGCCTCCTCGCCGTGACGATCGGCAACTGCCTCGCCGCGAGCTTGCTCTTCTGCTTCCAGCGCAACGGCCTCGATGTCCTCGGGCTGGAGGCCGACGTGCGCGTGGACCTCGTCCGCAACGAGCGGCGTCGTCTGCGCGTCGGCCGGGTCGCCGTCCATCTCCGGCCGCACCTCGACGTCGACGCAGCTCGGATCACGGAGTGCCTCGAAGGGTTCGAGGACTTCTGCGTCGTCACCGAGAGCGTTCGCGAGGGCATGTCCATCGAGGTGGACGTGCAGCCGGTGATCGACGATCCGTATGGCTGCGAAGGTTGAAGGCACGCGCGACAGAACGGCTAGGATGCCGCGGGTCGGGATGACCACGCGAACCACGCCGCTGCCGTTCGTCTACGGGAAGAGGCCAGAGGACCTCGAGATCCTCTCGCGCTCGACGCTCCTCCGCGGCCTCGATATCCGCGAGCTCTCCGCGTTCCTCGACGTCCTCGATCAGGTCGCGATGGCGCCCGGGACGTGCGTGTTCCGCGAGGGCGAGGAGGGCGACTACATGTTCTTCGTCCTCGAGGGGGAGGCGCGGATCCGCCGCGGCCAGCTCGAGCTCCGTCCCGTGCTCCCCGGCGACCACTTCGGCGAGATCGCGATGCTCGGTGCAGGGCGCCGGGCGGCGAGCGTCGAGGCCCACACGACGATGCGGCTCGCACGCCTCTCGCGCGCCCGGTACCACTCGCTCGCGCAGACGCACCCGAAGCTCGCGCTCCACTTCACGCAGGCGCTCGCCTCGGCGCTCGGCCGGCAGCTCACCGAGATGACGGACAGCGTCGGCCTCCTCGCCTACCAGCGCTCGATCCCGCGTCACGTGCAGGTCGAGGTGCGCCGCGCGGCGGAGTCGCTCCTCGTCGGCACAGGTACGATCGCCGGGACGCTCCTGCCTCGCGAGGTCGACGGCGCTCTCGTCGTGGCCGCGACGCTGAATCGTCGACCCGCATCTCTCGAGACGGCGATCACGTCGGACGCCGACCTCGGCGTCCTCGGCGTCGACGGCATCGAGGGACAGGCGGTCTTCCGCCGCTCCGCGGCGCTCGTGCTCCTCGAGGCCGCGCGACGATCGGCGCCCGACGTCGTCCTCCGCATGGGGCCTCCGCTCGAGAACGGCCAGGTCGTTCGCGTGGAGCGCCTGCGCGGGGAGGCCGACGGTGGTGGACTCGCGAAGAGCCTGACGGGCGCGTTCGCGCGGCTCGTCAAGGAGGACGTCGCCCTCCGCCAGGAGGTGTGGGCGGTGGAGGAGGCGCGCGCGCACCTGCTCGAGCGCGGCTGGACGTCGGGCGCGGCGCTCCTGCCGTCCCGGCGCGAGACGACGACGACGCTCCTCTCCTGCGGCGAGACCTTCGCGCTCGGGATGGGCCCCGTCGTCCCGTGCGCGTCGTTCCTCGACGGTGTGTCGCTCACCCCGCACCCCGAGGGCCTCCTCATGAGGCTCGGCGGCGCCGTCGACCGCTTCATGCCGGAGCTCCACGCCGAGCGCATCGATCCGCTCGCGAGCGAGGTCGCGTGTCCTCGCTACGGCGGCGAGATGGCGGTCCTCGCGCGCACCTGGCTCGCGGGTACGGGCGTCACGAGCGTCGGCGGCTTCAACGCCGAGTGCGTCTCCGGGCGTGTCCAGGAGCTGATCCGCGTGGCGGAGGGCTTCCACGAGAAGTGGATCGGCCGCATCGCCGACGAGATCGCGAAGCGTCGCCACGACGTGAAGGTCATCGCCATCGCCGGCCCGTCGTCGTCGGGCAAGACGACCTTCATCAAGCGCCTTGTCGTGCAGCTCGTCGTGAACGGCATCCGCCCGCGCGAGATCTCGCTCGACGACTTCTACGTCGATCGCGAGCGCACGGTGAAGGACGAGGCGGGGGAGTACGACTTCGAGGCCTTCGAGGCCCTGGACGCCGAGCTCCTCCAGACCCAGCTCCGGCGGCTCCTCTCGGGCGAGCGGGTGAAGACCGCCCGCTACGACTTCGTGAGCGGAAAGAGCTTTCCCAGCGGCGGCAAGGAGCTCGCGCTCGGACGCGGCGACGTGCTCCTCCTCGAAGGCATCCACGGCCTCAACCCGGAGCTCGTCGGCGAGACCGTCCCGCCGGAGGCGCTCTTTCGCATCTTCGTGCAGCCGTCGACGACGCTGCCCTTCGACCGCCTCTCCGTGCTCCCGCCCGAGGATCTCCGCCTCGTCCGACGCATCGTCCGCGATCGTCACTCACGGAACTACACGGCGGCCGAGACGATCCTCCGCTGGTCCTCGGTGCGCCGCGGCGAGCTTCGGCACATCTTCCCGTTCCGCCCCAACGCGGACATGGTGTTCGACTCGTCGCTCGTCTACGAGATGAGCGTCCTCAAGACCTACGCCGAGCGCTACCTCCTCGAGGTGCCGGAGGACCACCCGGCCTTCACGACCGCGTTCCGCCTCCGGAACCTCATCGACCAGTTCGTCGCGATCTACCCGGAGCACGTCCCGCCGACGAGCGTGCTCCGCGAGTTCATCGGCGGCAGCGGCTTCGAGTACTAGTCTAGCTGGCACCGGCGGCGCTGCGTTTCATGGCAGCACCTTCGTCGGCTTCGGGAAGTTGACCTGCGCCGACAGCTCGAACGTCGCATCCACGTTGCCTTCGCGTCGCTGCTCGCCGTCGACCTTCGCGAGGAGCGCGTACACGTCGACGTCTTGCTCGAAGGCCTCGGTCACGAGCGAGGGCGGGACGACCACCTCGCCGGTCGCGTCCGGCGCGCGGCACTCGACCCCGGACCCGTTCGCCAACAAGAGGAGCTCCGCGAACCCTCCACCTGCGGGCGCGAACGCGACGCGTGCGCCATTCGTTCGAGACACCGGAAGCCCTCCCGCGAGCGCCGGCGTGACGCCGGACGGGAACGCGGGACCGGTCGCGCGGAGCGAGAACGACGCGATCGCGGCGCCCGCCGCGCGGAGCTCCACGGCTTCGGCGAGTGACCAAGGGACCCAGGGGACCGTGTGGTTGTGCCGTACGTCGTCGCTCTCGTTCTTCGCGCCGCGCGCGACGTTCTCGACGGCGAGCTTGCCTGGGCTCACGTGGTCGGCGGCGGTCGACGCATCCGAGGCACGCCACAGGCAGCAGGCTCCCACGCGCGTCCCGACGGCGCCGGTGCTCATCGCGCAGCCCGACGCCCCGAGCGAGGCGCGGAACAGCGACGAGACCGACATGCTCCCGTCCGAGTAGGCGTTCTGCTGTCCGAGTCGCATCCAGGCGACGTACGGGGCAGGCGAATCGGGATCGTTGGGCGCATCGCCGCTCGGGCCGAGCGCGCCCTCTCGTTCCGGTGCGTCCGCGGAGGCGGGCGAGGCGGGGCCGGCGCCTTCGGCAGAGCCTCCTGCGTCGCCGCTCCCACCACCGCACGCGGTGGCGATCGCGAGCGTGACGCCGGGCAGGACGGCGGCGAGCCTCGATCCGAAGCGAGGAGAAGATCGTCGTGAGATGCGTGAATCAGGCAAGGGAGTGGGCATGATGAGAAGGGTCTCCGCACGGGCTCGTTGCAGCAGGCGTTCCACGCCTCGCGCAGGGGAGCCCTCTCTCATCGGCCCGACATCTCACGCGCGCACCCCCCGCGCATCCCCGGCCACGTGCACCCATGCACGACCACTGGACGCGACGACGTCCAGGACACGGGCTCCGCTTCGCGCGTCCTCACGGAATGCGCTGCGCCTGCCGCGTGCACTCGAGGTCCCAGGCGAGCGTCTCCGGGACGTCGCCGCCGGTCCGCTCGAGGCGACCGGTGAACTCGTCCGCCCACGCGCCGCGCCTCACGGTGAGCCGGTACGTGAGCTCGTCGAGCTGCGCGTCCGCGCCGCTGGACCGGGTGAACGTCGCCGTCGAGTCGGCGCCGAAGAGATCGACGGACTCGCGGCTGGTGAGCTCGTGCCACGCGAAGCTCGGATCCCAGCCCGTGTAGCGAGCGACGGGGGCGAGCCCCTCGTAGAACGAGAGGACGACGGGACCGCCGCCGGCGGCAACGTCCGACGCGACGCGGAGGTGCTCGACGCAGACTCCGCCCGACCCGAGCGAGGGTGCCCCGGCGCAGGGATGGCTCGCGGTCTGGCACGAGAGCTCGGAGGACGCGGACTGCGCCGCCGCGCTCTTGCCCGCCTCCTCCGTTGGGCGTGACGAGCATGCCGCGATCGTGAGGGCGACGACGCCCGCGGTGAGGGTGAGGAGTCGAATGCGCATCGGGGTCTTTCCTTTCGGGTCGGGCCCCTCCCGCAGGCGCAGTGCCAGCGCGTGCCCTCTGCCCCTTTCCGCGGGAACGAGCGCAACGCGGGCGCGCGCGGACTCGGGTTGGCGGCGTTCTCGACCACGCCCCGATCGCGTCCAGCGTCAGCGCCGGCCGAGGCCTTCGATGAAGCGGAGGGTCTCGTCGAGCGCGCGCGTCCGGTGCGCGTCGTCTTCGATGAAGAGCTCGTGCTTCGCGCCCTCGAAGCGGAGGGTCCGGCATCGCTTCGCCGCCCTGCAGACCTTGTCCTGGCCTTCGCTGTCGACGACCTCGTCGTCGCTCGGCTGGAGGAGCAGGGTCGGCGTCTCGAGCATGCCTGCGCGCTCGCGGAGGTCTCGGGTCGCGAGGATGGACTCCACGAGCCACTTGTTCGTCGGGCCGCCGAGCGCGATCTCGGGGTGGTCGAGGTGCAGCTGGTTGAACGCCTTCCAGCGCGCCTCGCTCGTCGTGCAGAGGTTCTCGCGATCGTGGTCGTACGGGCCCTGGCTGGGGGCGTACGCGTCGGGCGTCAGGCGTCGCGCGATCTCGAGCGCGCCCCACTCACCCCCTGTCCACGCGGGGAAGTCGATCTTGTGCATCGGCGCCGAGAGCACGATGCCGGCGAAGTCGTCCGGGTGGGTCATGGCGTACGACGTCAGGATGGCCCCGCCCATCGAGTGGCCGATGCCGACGACCTTCGCGTGCGGCGACGCGAGGACGACGTCGGCGACGACGCGCTTCGCGTCGCTCACGTAGCTGGCGAACGCGTCGACGTACCCCTTTTGACGATCCGGGAGCAACCTGCCGCTCGACCCCTGGCCACGGTGATCGAAGAGGTAGACCGAGTAGCCGTGGCGCGTGAGGTCCCACGTGACCTCCGCGTACTTCAGGTACGACTCCCCGCGGCCCTGGAAGATCACGATCGCCGCCCTCTCGCGCGGGACGACGAAGCTCGCGTGCTTGATGGGGACGCCCGCTGCGCCCTCGAGCTGGCCGAAGCGACCCTTCCGGAAGAACCACGGGAGGATCGTCTGCGGGAGCGCCGCGGGCGTCTCCGCGGCTCGCGACCAACCCGGATGGTCGACCTCGCCGAGGGCCGAGGCCCCGTCGCTCGCGTCGTCCTCGAGCGGCGCCGCGCACGCCGCCCCCGCGAGCGTCAGCAGGGCGACCAGCGGGACGAGCGGCGATCGGAGGAAGCACATGGTGACGATGTAGGCATGTCGCGTGCCCTCCGACGAAACGCAATGTCTTCCATCGCTTGCGCCCCTCGTGGGTGGAGGTTGCTGCGCGATTCGAGATCGCGAGCTGGCCCGCCCGCCCACGGCGGGATCCGCCGCCGTGCGCCGCCTACTTCTTGAAGGCGCTGACCTCGTCGCCGGCCTTCTTCACGAGGCCCTCGAGGGTGTCGAGCTGAGCGTCGACGCCGTCCTTGGCCGGGCCCCAGCTCTCCGTCGTCGCCCGGGAGAGACGGTCCATCTCGCTGACGACCATCGTGCGCTGCGTGTCGACCGTCTTCATCGCGTCGCGGGAGGACGTGCTCGCCTTTCCTCCGGCCTTCGCGATCAGCGTCCTCAGCTCCGTGGCGCGCGCGTCGGCCTTCTCGAGGCGCTCGGTCGCCTTCGCGCGGTGGAGGGCGCGCGCCTCCGTCATCGTCGCGTCCGCGCCCACGCGGTCCCTGGTCGCGGCCGACCCCGTCGCGCTCTCTTCCGAAGCCTCGCGCTGCGCCTCGGCGGCGTTCTGACGGGCATCGCTCCGGTCGTCGGCGTGCGCTTGCTGCTGTTTGCGCTCGGACTCGAGCTGGGCGTCGTGCGCGTCGTCGGCGCCCTTCGCCGGGTTGCTGGCGCACGCGAGAACCCAGGTCGAAGCGACGAAAGCAAGAAGGAGTCGGCGGGTCATCATGGCTCCGCCTCTGCTCGTGCCGTGCCGTCGCCAAGGCCGCGGGAAGACGCCGTTCGGGAGGCGTTCTCCGTATCGCCCTGTCCCGAGTGAGGCGTTGTCGCGGCCGCGACGGGCGGCCTTACACCCGCGGGCGCTCGGGCAGCGCGAGGCGCGGCGTGACGCAACCCGTTGCCGGCAAGGCCTTGCGAGCTCGTGGCGACGTGCGTGTAAGTGCATGAAATCAAAGATGCGGATGCGCGGCACGCGGGCTGCTCCAGCGAGGCCGACCCCCTCGGCACGAAAGGAAGCCCACGGATGCAACGCCCGCCTGCTCGTCCTCGCTCGACCCCGCCCCAGGCCGAGAGCTACTCGTCCCTTTCTGGCCCGTGGCGGGAGTGGCACGAGAAGCGCGACGCGGCGCGCGCCGAGCGTGACGTGGCGGAGGACGAGACGATGCTCTCGAGCCCCCTCGATCGGGGCTGGGAGCCGCGCCCGGAGGAGATGACCCAGCTGATGCCGAACGCGCCCCGCCGACCGAGCGCGGCGCCGCTCGGTCACGACGGCTTTCCCTTCTCGGGCGCCCCGTCGCCGCCCCCCCTCTCGCCGCCCGTTCCGTACGTCGCGGCGCCCACGCAGGGGTGGCCCGGCTCGGCCGTCCAGCCGCTCCCGATGCCGCCGCCGTACTTCGGGAGCGCGTTCGGTCCGGCGCCCGAGGCTGGGCCCGGCTCGGTGCCTTCCGTGCAGGCGCATCCGTCGCCGGGGTATTCGATGCAGCCGATGCAGCCGATGCAGCCGATGCCGACGATGCCGCCGCCGGCCTACTCCTCGGCGCCTCCTCCCCCGCAGGCGTTCGGCATGCCGGGGCTACCCCACGGCATGCCCGGCGCGAAGGGTTCGCTGCCGCAGCCGAGCGGACTCCCGTCCGCCATCGCGTTCGCCCTCGCCCTCGTGGCGGTGCTCGTCGCGCTCCTCTTCGACGTGATCTTCCTGAGGGTCCACATCCCGGGCCTCGGGGGGTACGCATGGTACCTCACGACCGCGCTCTCCTTCGCGGGCGCAGGCTTCGGCGGCGCGAAGTGGACGCGGGCCTCGCAGACCACCGCGTACACGGCCGTCGCGCTGTCGGGCGTGCTCTACGGCGTGGCCGGCGTCGGGCTCGGGCTCGTCCTCGAGGATCTCGCGATGGGGAGCGCGCTCTTCCTCGGGATCCAGGGCCTCGCGATCGCGATCGTCTCGGGCGGCGCCGGCGTCCGCAAGGGGATGGCGGCGAAAGGCGACTGAGGTAGTGTTCGCGGCGTCGTGCGGAAGAGCACCCGTGATCGGATCGTCGACGCCGCCGTGGAGATGTTCAACGCCGACGGCGTCGGCAACGTGACGACGAACCACATCGCCGCGCACCTCGGGATGAGCCCGGGGAACCTCTACTACCACTTCGCGAACAAGGAAGAGATCGTCCGCGCGGCCTTCACGCGGATGAACGACGAGGCGACGGCGATCTGGTCTCTCCCCGAGCCGCCCGCGCGGGGCGCCTCGACGATGCCCGACCCCACGTCGCTCCAGCGGATGATCGTCGGGAATCTCCGGCTCTACGCGACCTACCTCTTCTTCGCGCGGGAGCTCTCGGTGCTCCTCCGCGCCGACCCGGAGCTCCGGCGGAGCTACGCGGCGATCAGCGCGTCGCGGATGAAGCAGCTCGAGGACGTGCTCGCCTCGCTCTCGGAGGCGGGGCTCCTCACGGGCCTCGACGCGGAGGACCGTCGCGACCTCGCCGAGGCCTCCTGGATGATCGGCATGGTCTGCGTGCCGTACGCGGAGGCGATGGACGCGACGCCTGCCGCGCGCTCCGCGAAGGGCCGCGCGGAGAAGGTGCACCACGCGCTCGAGCGGGGGGCGCTCCTCGTGCTCCACATGTTCCGGCCGTACATGGACCCGCTCGCGTACACGGGCCTCGTCGTCCTCGTCCGCAGCGAGCTCGAGAAGCTCGTGACCTGAGCGTCCTCGGAAGCTCGGGTCGCGCATCGTGGTGGACTCGGCGCGCGCCAGGCTCCTAGACTGCGCGCCTGCCGATGAACGAACGTACGCCGCTGCGCCCCGTCTGGTTGCGCGTCGCGCTCCTCGTCGTCGTCGGGACCGTGCTGGCGGTCGTCGTGTGGCAGCCGATGTTCAAGGCGTACCCCGGGACGCCGATCGAGGACGGCCGCTACTTCTTCCACCAGATCGAGATCAGCAAGGCGGCCGTGCGGCTCTACCACGAGGCGCCGCTCTGGAACGCGTTCGACTGCCGCGGGATCCCGATGTGGGACCACCCGGAGAACATCACGGCGAGCCCGATCTTCTGGCTCACCGTCCCGTTCTCCGCGAACGTCACGATCATCGCCTGGAACATCGTCCACGTCGTCGTCGGCTTCGTGGGGATGTGGATCCTCTCGCGCGACGACCTCCGGCTCTCTCGCGCGGCCTCCTTCGTAGCGGCGGCGGGGTGGGCGTACGGGACGGTGCACTGCCAGTACGCGGGGGAGCACGAGGCCTTCGTCTCCTTCTACGACGCGCCGCTGCTCCTCTACATGTGGCGCCGCGCGGAGGCGTCCTGGGACTGGGCGGTCTACACGGGCCTCGGGCTCGCGCTCATGGTCTACAACGGCGCGACCTACCCGCTGCCGCTCACGATCGTCTTTCTCGGCATCGAGTCGTGCACGCGGCTCACCAGCGTGAAGCGCGCGCTCCGGATCGCGGGCGCGGCGGGGGTGGTCGGCCTCGTCGGCTTCACGGTCGCGGCCTCGCGCATCCTCCCCATCGCCGATCAGTTCGCGACGCACAAGCGCGTCATGGAGGACGACTTCGACTCCCTCACGAACCTGAAGACGTGGGCGGACATGTACCTCCTCCGCTCGCCGCACTGGCGCGCGCGCGTGCCAGGGCAGCAGTACGTCTTCGGCGAGTACCAGGCGTACATCGGCCTCCTCGGGCTCGCGCTCGTGATCCTCGGCGTCGCGACGGCGGGGGTGGAGACGTGGTGGCTCCTCGTCACGTCCCTCGTCCTCGTCGGCCTCATGCTCGGCAACTTCTCCGACAAGGCGCCGTGGACGGTGCTCCACAAGCACGTGCCGCCGTTCACGTCGATGCGCGTCCCGGCGCGGTTCCGGCTCCTCCTCGCGCTGCCCTTGACGGCGTACATGGGCTTCGCGGTCGATCGCGTCCCCGTCGCTGCGCGGAGGTGGCTCGGCGGCGCGCAGCTCTCGAAGGCGCTCCGCGTCGCGCTCGTCGCGATCGGGATGTTCGCGGTGGGCGACAACGCGGGCCTCTTCACCCAGACGCTCGAGTACCGCTTCACCGATCCGCCGCCGCGCGTCGTCCGTCCCGCGACGCGCTTCGCCTACGGCGCGCCGGACACCGATCCCGATCCGGTGAACCAGCCGCGACAGAACCGCGCCTACACCGGCTGCCGCGCGGCGTGGGTGTACAACGCGGACGCGAACGTGTGGCTCGGCGACGTGCCGCAGGCTCGCGCGCTCGACGCGTCGGTCACCGTCGAGGTGGCGAACCGCACGCACAACACGTTCACGGTCGACGTCGACGCGCGCGAGCCGGGCGTCGTGCTCCTCAACTCGGCCTACGACAAGGGGTGGCGCTCCGACGTCGGCGAGGCCTTCGAGCGGGAGCACATGCTCGCGATCCGGGTGCCTGCGGGGCGTCACCGCATCCACGCGCGCTACTGGCCGAAGCTGATGACGGTGGGGATCGCGATCTCCGTCCTCGGGCTCCTCGGCGCGATCGGCTTCCTCGCTCGCGGGCCTCTCCGCCGGAGGCTAGGGAAGGCCGTTCCCTCGTGATAGGACGCGAGGCATGACCCACATCGTCGCGATCGCGGGCGCGCTCCGGGCGGGCTCCTTCAACCTGCGCCTCGCGCGCGCCATCGCGTCTCGCGCGCCGGCGGGCACGACGATCGACGTCGCGACCCTCCACGGCATCCCGCTCTACGACGGCGACGAGGAGGCGAAGAGCGGCGTACCCGCGTCCGTCACCGCGCTCAAGGAGAAGGTGGCGTCCGCGAGCGCGCTGCTCCTCGTGTCCCCCGAGTACAACAGCGGGATCCCCGGCGTGATGAAGAACGGGATCGACTGGATGTCCCGCCCCGCCGCCGACATCGCGCGCGTCTTCAAGGGCAAGCCCGTCGGCATCGTCGGCGCGACGCCGGGCCCGGCGGGGACCCGCCTGGCGCAGACGGCCTGGCTGCCGGTCGTCCGCACGCTCGGCATGGCGCCGTTCTTCGGCGCGGCTCTCTACGTCGACTCCGCCGGCAAGGTCTTCGACGAGCAGGGTGACGTCACGGACCCGAAGACGGAGGAGCGCATCCGGACCTACGTCGAGGGCTTCGTCGCCTTCGCCGGCGCGCTCGCCGAGCGGGCCTCGGGGGCACGCACCAGCTGATCGAGGAGGCGCGCGACGAGCGCGTCCATGTCGCCCGAATCCGCGACGAGGCCACCGTGGGCGGGCGAGGTCTGGAGGATGGTGCTCCGGGGGGCGACGAGCCATCGCCATCGCTCGCGCGACGGCAAGAGGCCGATGTCTCCGGCGTCCGCACCGCCGCGGCAGATGCGTGCCGTGGCGTCGAGATGAGCCGTCACGAGCGCGAGATCGATCTCCGGCCAGAGCGCGAGCCACCGGGTCTCGTCGACGACGACGCGCGAGACGACGAGGTCCTTCGCCTCGCAGAAGAAGAGGATGCCGACGTTCACGAACTCCTCGCGCTCCACGCGAGGGACGAGCCTCAGGACGGCATACTCATACGGCGCGCGCACGCTCGGCCTCCTCGACGATGCGGGGGAGCGCGGCGAGCCGCGCCCGGAGGAAGGACAGGTAGGCCGCGCGGAACGACGTTGGGTCCGACCAGCCCTCGCGTGGGTCGCACCACGCGTCGGGGACGAGCGCGCAGACGTCGTGGAGGACGTCGGCCGTGAGCGTGGCCTCGAGGTGAGCCGCCGCCGCGGGGATCTCGGTCGCAGAGCGGAGCAGGACGTGCGCGCGGACGTCGGCGAACGGATCGTCGCTGCCGACGAGGACGGTCTCGGGCGTCCACCCGTGGTGGAGGTAGAGGGCCGCGCCGTGATCGATGAGCCAGAGCTTCTGGTGCCAGGAGAGGAGGTTCGGGTTCCGCGCCGTGCGATCGACGTTCATGAGGAACGCGTCGAGCACGACGAGCCGCGACGCGGTCGTCGCGTCCGGCTTCGGGCCCGCGACGGGATCGAAGGTGAGGCTCCCGGGGAGATAGTCGAGGCCGAGGTTCGTCCCTGCGCTCGCCTCGAGGGGCATCGCGAGCTCCGGATCGGGCTCCGCTTGCGCGATCGCGGCGTCGAGGTCGACGAGCACGAGCTCCGGCACGTGGAGGCCGATCGCGCGCGCGAGCTCCCCGCCGACGAGCTCGGCGACGAGGGCCTTGCCGCCCTGCGCCGCGCCGCGGAGCTTCATGACGTACATCCCGAGGTCGTCGCCCTCCACGAGCGCGGGAACGGAGCCTCCCTGCCGGAAGGGCATCACGTACCGAACGGCCTGCACGGTGCGGAGCGGCACGGCAACCACTCTAGCGGACTCGCGAGGCGGAGCGCGCGGAGTCGAGCTCAGCGGACCGATGCCGCGTGATCCCGGGGAGGCAGCCGAGAAGGCCGTCGCACGTCTTCGGCGCCGGGCCGCACAGGTGGTCGGGCGCGAGGAAGTCGCGGAGGCAGGCCTCGACGTCGGCGACCGCGGCCGTGCAGGTGAGAGGACGCTCGGCGCACGCGGCCTCCCCGTAGTCGACGCTCCACGACTCGCCGCGCTCGCATTCGAAGCCGTGGCTCGCGCCGGTCCGTGCGAGGGAGGGGCGCACGTCGTCGGCGAGCCAGCCGCAGAGGAGGGCGCGATCCTCGCGCGAGAGATCGACGAGGCGACGTGTCGTCGCGACCCCGCTCGACGAGCGCGCGAGGCGCGCCTTCCTGCGTGCGACGCCGAGAGCCGTCAGCTGATCGCGCCAGCCGTACCGCGCGTTGTCGTAGGCGTAGGCCTCGCGGACCTTCTCGTCCTCGAAGAGCGACGCGCCGAGATCGTGGGCGTCGAGGATCGCGCGGAGCTCCGTCGTCTCGTCGGGCGTCATGACCGCGTGCTCGCCGCCGCCCGTCGCTTCGCTCGCGGGGAGGACGAGCCACTCGTGGCACGAGAAGCAGACCACGATCCGGCCGAGGAGCTGGTCGTTCGCGTCGAAGAGGGCGAGCGCGTGATGGGGATCGAATCCGCAGCGCACCACGGCGCGCTTCACGATGTGCTTCCCCTTCTTCATCTCCGCGAGCCTCGCCTCGCTCGCGGTGAGGAGGCTCGTCACGCGCGCGAGCTCGTCGGGCGACAGCGTCGCGATCGGCAGGCGGACGTCCCCGCACGTCCGCCCTTCGCGCGTGAACGGCTCGTCCCGGACCTCGCAGTGGGGGCCGCGCTCGAACCGATCGCGCGCGCGGTTGAAGGCGTACGCCTCGATCCGCGCGACGTTCCGGACGGGCACCACGCCGGCGGTCGGGATCGTGCGACGCGGTCGCGGCGGGTTCTCGCCGGGAGGGAGGCGGGCCACGGTGCCGTCCGTCGCGAAGAAGGCTTCGCGGGCGCGGACGAACGCTTCGAGATCCTCGCGGCGAGGAGGAGGAGCGTCGGGTGCGGGTGCGGGTGCGGGGGCGGGTGCGGGGGCGGGGGAGGCGGAGGCTGGACGGAGCGGAGGGGGCGCGGCGGGCGGGGCGCGATCGGCGCACGCGACGAGGCTCGCGATTCCGATGGCGAGGAGACTCCGCTGGGCGCTCACGGGGGGGTCGGACAGTCTACATCCGGCCGAGTTCCCGACCGCCTTCGCTCACTTCCTCGTCGGGCAGCATGCGTGGGCGCCGTGACCGAGTCCGAGCGCCGCAGAGACGCCCGTCTGGGCGGCCACTCCTGCCGAGCTCCAGAGTCCGAAGGCGAGGACGATCGCGCCTGCCAGCTTCCGCACCCACGCGCGCGCGATGAAGCGCGCGACGTTCCCCGCGAGGGCGCTCACCGTCAGCATCACGGGAAGCGTCCCGAGCCCGAAGGCGAGCATCGTCCCCGCGCCGAGCGTTGCGGTCTCCGCGCTCGCCGCCAGCGCGAGCGCGCCGTAGAGGAGGCCGCACGGCATGAGGCCCCAGAGCATGCCGACGGCGAGCGCATGCCACGGCGTGCGCAGCGGGAGGAGGCGCGCCGTCACGGGCGCGAGCTTCCGCCAGAGCGGCGTGCCGACGGACTCGAGCGCCTTCACCATCGACGGCAGCCCCGCGAGGTGGAGACCCACCGCGAGCATGCACACCGCGGCGAGCGCGCGGAGGCCGAGCCGCACCGCATCGAGCGGGATGATGCCGGTCGAGAGCGTGCCGAGCGATCCGAAGAGGAGGCCGAGCAGCGTGTACGCGCCCACGCGGCCGCCGTTGTAGGCGAGCCAGTAGGGCGCCTGGCGGAGGCGCGCCGTCTCCGATCGAGGCGCGGCCCCGCAGAGGACGCCCACGACGCCTCCGCACATCGCGACGCAGTGCGCGCCGCCGAAGAGTCCCATCAGGAACGCGGACACGACGAGCGGGCTCATCGTGCCCCCAGGAAGACCGCCTTGGGCGCGAGCGTCTTCCCCCCACCCTCGGGCGTGATGTGGATCGTGAACGGCGTGTCGGACCGGAACGCGGCCTGGTCCATCGTGACGAACACCGGGACGCGCCTCTGCTCGAGGGTGCCGACGGTGACCTCGCGCATGGGGAGGATGAACGCGAGGCCGGCCTGCGCGACGGGCTCGACGACGAAGGTGACCGGCTTCGCCTCCTTGTTGACGAGGTGGACCTCGAAGGAGTTCCGGATCACGCCGCCCTCGCGCGTGTAGGGGACGCCCGGCAGGCGAAGCACGTTCGCCTCGAACGGGGTGCGCTTCGCGAGGAACGTCCCGCCCACCACGAAACCGAGGACGAGGAGCGCGGTGTACGCCCAGATCCGCGGGCGGAGGATGCGCTTCGGCTCTCCGCGGAGCCCGCGGAGGGAGTCGTAGCGGACGAGGCCCGCGGGCTTGCCGACCTTCTCCATCACGTCGTCGCACGCGTCGATGCAGGCCGTGCACGCGATGCAGTCGAGCTGCAGGCCGTCGCGGATGTCGATCCCCGTCGGGCAGACGACGACGCACCGATTGCAGTCGACGCAGTCGCCCTTGCCCTCGCGGGCCTTGCCGACGCCGCGCGGCTCGCCCCGCTTCTCGTCGTAGCCGACGACGAGCGAGTCGTCGTCGAGGAGCACCGACTGGAGACGCCCGTAGGGGCACATGACGACGCAGAACTGCTCCCGGAAGTGCCCGAAGTTCACGTAGAAGAGCGCCGTCGTCCCGAGCATCCAGGCGAAGGCCTCGGGGTGCTGCGAGGGAGCCCTCCGCACCATCGCGAAGAGGTTCGGGAGCGAGACGAAGTACGCCAAGAAGACGTGGGCGACCAGCGCGGCAGCGACGACGTAGGCGCCGTGCATCACGACGGAGCGCCACGCGCGATCGAACGTCATCGGCCCGGCGTTACGGCGCATCGCGACGCTGCGCGGTCCGTGCACGAGGCGCTCGATCGGACGGAAGATCGCTTCGATGAACACGGTCTGCGGGCACGCCCACCCGCACCACACGCGACCGAGGAGCGCCGTCGCGTAGACGAGGCCGAAGCCGAGGCCGGTGATGGCGAAGAAGAGGAGCGGGATGTCCTGCGCGTTCGCGGTGAGACCGAAGAGGAAGAACTGACGCTTCTCGATGTCGAGGAAGACCGCGGGGTGGCCGTTCACCGGGATCCACGGGAGCGCCGCCCAGAGCGCGATGAGCATCGCGTAGACGATCCGCCGCCACCGGAGCCACCTGCCGGAGACGTCGGCAGGGTAGGGGCGCTTCCGCCGCCCATCACGACCGAGGGAGCCCTCGTGGTAGTGCGGGACCTGGTCGACGACGGGGAGGCGGCGGAGGTTCGACATGGCTCTCAGTCACGCATCGAGAACGACTCGCGCTCGCCCTGCGGCGCTTTCCCGCCGGCCACGTTCGTGCCGCGCAGGCTGATGACGTAGGCCGTGACGGCCGAGACGCGGTCCGGGCCGAGGACGGGCATCCAGGCGGGCATGCCCTTGTCGGCGATCCCGTCCTTGATGCTCTTGTAGACGCGCTCGGGCGCGCCGCCGTGCAGCCAGAACTCGTCGGTGAGGTTCGGGCCGACGACGCCGCCGCCGTCCTGTCGGTGACACGAGGCGCACGTCGCCGCGAAGACCTGCTTGCCCTGCTCGACGGTCCCCTTGTCCTTCACGAGTGCCGCGAGCGCCTCGGGCGTCATCACGCCCGCCGCCTTGATCCTCGCGGCCTGCTCGGCGTTCGCCTTCGCGACCTCGACCTGGTACTGCGCCTCGGGTCCCTCGCCGAACTGGCCGACGTGGTAGTGGAACCAGTAGCCGACGGCGAACACCATCGTCCCGTAGAGGGTGTAGAGCCACCAGTTCGGGAGCTTGTTGTCGTACTCCTGGATGCCGTCGATCTCGTGGATGATCTTGTCCTGGGGATCGTCGCTCATCGTGCGTCTCCGTGGCGGTCGTCCTCGCCCTCGAGGGGGAGTCGAGCGATGGGGTCGTAGGCGAGGGGCTTCTTCCGCATCGTCAGGACGAAGATCCCGACGAAGACGGCGAGGAAGAAGAAGAGGGCCACGAGCGGCAGGAGCAGCATCGGGCTCTTCGCGAGGAGCTCGGCCTTCATCGCGCCGCTCCTTCCGCGCTCGAGACCGCGTCGCCCGACTTCTTCACGTCCGTCGAGTGTTTGCCGAGCCGCTGGAGGTAGGCGATGACGGCGACCATCTGCGTGTCGGGCTTGACCTCGACGCCCTCGGTCGCGAGGTCCTTCACGATCGCCTCGCCCTGCGCGCGCGCGTCGGTCTGGGCGTTCGCGATGTCCGCGTCCTTGTAGGGGACGCCCACGCTCTTCATCGCCGACAGCTTCGCGGAGGTGCGCGCGAGGTCGACCGTATCGGTCGCCATCTGCGGGTACGCCGGCATGTTCGAGCCCGCCGTGATCGCGCGCGGGTCCATCATGTGTCGGTAGTGCCAGAGGTTCGGGTACTTCCCGCCCTCGCGCGACAGATCCGGCCCCGTGCGCTTGGAGCCCCACTGGAAAGGGTGGTCGTAGATCGACTCGGCGAGGGTCGACGGATCGCCGTAGCGGGTCGTCTCGAACCGCATCGGGCGGATCATCTGCGAGTGGCAGGTGTAGCAACCCTCCTGGAGGAAGACGTCGCGGCCCTCGAGCTCGAGCGCGCGGTACGGCTTGATGTCGGCCGCGCCGGCGATCTCCGCCGGCCTCACGATGAGGGCGGGGACGAGCTCGGCGACGCCGCCCGCGAGCACCGCGATGGCGCTCATGACCGTGAAGAGGAGCGCCCTGCCCTCGAGCATGCGGTGCCACGCGGGCCCGCCAGCCTTCTTCGCGGACTGGATGGCGAGGGCGCCGAAGACGCCGATCACGAAGGCCGCGATCGTGAAGAGCGGGCTCGTGAACGCGTTCGCGACGAAGCCCACACCGGCGAAACCGAGGACGGCGATCGTGACGACGACGGGGCGCGAGAACGCGATCTCGGTCCAGGGGACCTCCGGCCCGCGCGGCAGCGCGATGACGGTCGTACCGGACGAGACCTGCTTCTGGCCGGCCATCGTCTTCGCGAGGTTCACGGCCATCATGATCATGCCGGCGAGGTACATGAGGCCGCCGAGGAGCCGGAGCCAGTAGAGCGACCGGATCGCGATGAGCGTCTCCACGAACGTCGGGTACATGAGCGACCCGTCGGCGTTCGTCGCGCGCCACATCATGCCCTGCGTCACGCCCGCGACCCACATCGCGACCATGTAGAGGAGGATGCCGAAGGTCCCGAGCCAGAAGTGCGCGTCGGCGAGCTTCGTCGACCAGAGCTTTCGGCCGTAGAGCTTCGGGATCATCCAGTAGAACATCCCGGCGGCCATGAAGCCGTTCCAGCCGAGCGCGCCGGAGTGGACGTGGCCGATGATCCAGTCCGTGTAGTGTGCAAGACCGCTCACGCTCTTGATCGAGAGGAGCGGGCCCTCGAAGGTCGCCATCCCGTAGAACGTCACACCGCCGGCGAAGAACTTGAGGACGGGGTCCGTCCGCAGCTTGTCCCAGCCGCCGCGTAGCGTGAGGAGGCCGTTCAACATCCCGCCCCAGGACGGCGCCCAGAGCATGAGGCTGAAGATCATGCCGAGCGTCTGCGCCCAGTCGGGCAGCGCGGTGTTGAGCAGGTGGTGAGGGCCGGCCCAGATGTAGACGAAGATCAGCGCCCAGAAGTGGATGATGCTGAGCCGGTAGCTGTAGACCGGGCGCCCCGCCGCCTTCGGCAGGAAGTAGTACATGATGCCGAGCACGGGGGTCGTGAGGAAGAAGGCGACCGCGTTGTGGCCGTACCACCACTGCACGAGCGCATCCTGCGCGCCGCCGTACACCGAGTAGCTCTTCATCGCGAAGACGGGGATCGCGAGCGAGTTGACGATGTGGAGGACGGCGACGGTGACGATCGACGCGATGTAGAACCAGATCGCGACGTAGATGTGTTTCTCGTTCCGGCGCGCGAGCGTCCAGAAGAAGTTCACCGCGAAGACGACCCAGACGAGCGCGATCGCGATGTCGATCGGCCACTCGAGCTCCGCGTACTCCTTGCCCTGCGTGATGCCGAGCGGGAGGGTGATCGCGGCGGAGACGATGATCGCCTGCCAGCCCCAGAAGTGGATCTTCGAGAGCAGATCGCTCGCCGTGCGCGTCTTCGCGAGGCGCTGCGTCGAGTAGTAGATGCCGGAGAAGACCATGTTGCCGACGAACGCGAAGATGACGGCGTTCGTGTGGAGCGGCCGGAGGCGTCCGAACGAGAGCCACGCGTGGACGTTCGCCGGGTGCCAGGCGAGCTGGAGGGCGACGATGACGCCGACGAGCATCCCGACGATGCCCCACAGGACGGAGGCGACGGCGAAGAGCTTCGGCGTCTCGTCGTCGTAGACGATGTCGAGGCGCTTTCCGCCCGTCTCCTGGACGGCGTCGTCGCGATCGAGGACGGCGGGTGCGTTCATGACTCGGTTCCCTCGGTGGTGAGCTCGTCGTCCTCGGTCGGAAGGAGCGCGAGTCGGTCGGCGTGATCGAAGTCGCGCTGCCGCGCGGTGAAGAGGAAGAGCAGGACGGAGCCGATGACGAGCAGCAGGCTCACGAACACCTGCATGACGAGGATCTCCACGGACTCTCCCGGCGGACGGCGGGTCGTGCGGGATGCACGAGCTGCTGGCCGTCCGTTCGGCGCTCACGCAACGGGCATGCCTGTGTGATCGTGCGACGATCGGCCGCTCGGGCGCGGGGCCCGCGCGCGTCCCGTGCAGCGGCGCGCATCGTTTGCGCCGGCGCTAATGGAGCGCGGCCGCGAAGCAGGGCGCCTGCGCGCGGCCTCGCGATCCGCGTCTGGTGGTGTCGTGGGAGGCGCGGGCGGCGGCCGCCCACCCTCCTTCCGCGATGACGACGTCGGCCTCTCGGGGCTATGCTCCGCGCCGCATGAAGCGCTTCACCTCCGCCCTTGCGGCGCTCGTCTTCCCGGTCTCGTTCGCCTTCGCCCTCACGGCGCGCCCTGCCGTCCTCTACGCCGAGAGCTCCACGCTCGGGGACTGCACCTCGGCCGCGTCCACTTCGTGCGCAGGCAAGGCCGCGGCGGCGACCTGCACGACCGACGACGGCAAGGCTGGGACCTGCACGGCGACTCGCTGCGCGAGCCCTGACGGCGGATCCGGCTCGTCGCTCGTCTGTCTCGAGAGGCCGACGACGACGCCGACCCCGGGCAAGACGATCCCGGAGGCGCCGTCGGAGACGACGCCCGCGGGCACGACGGCGAACGACGACGGGGGCTGCTCGCTCGCGACCTCGCGCGGTACCTCCGGTGCCCCCGTCGCTCTCCTGCTGGCAGGCCTCGCGTTCGCCTCTCTCGCGTTCGCACGTCGCGTGCGTCGCGCGCGTCGCGAGGGTGGTCGACGTCCTCCCGGTCGTACCTCGACCCACTGCTGACCTCGGGTTTCGCCGGACGAACGCGCCTACCTACGTCGTCGCCACCGAGGGCCGCGGAATCCGCGTCGTGGCGTGCGCCGAAGCAGGCCCTTTCTCGCAGAATCGGTCATCATGAAGCCGATGGATTCGCACCCGCTCGACCGCGGGCTCCGTGGCGCCGCGCTCTGCGCGATCGTCCTCGGCGTCACGACGATGTGCGCGGCCCCGACCGAGATCCTCGTCGACGTCTACACCGAGGTCGACTGCGCGAAGGACCCGACGACGGCCGTGGTCGTCGGTCCCACGCTCGTGTCCCTCCAGACGAGCGCGGTGACGTCGACGCTCTCGTCGTGCGCGCCGCGCACCCAGCGCAGCGGGCGGGTCGTGCTCTCTCCAGCCGGGGAGCGCGACGCGTCGATCGCCTTCCAGATCGTCACGCGCGACGACGGCGAGGATCCCGAGCGCTCGTGCACGGCGTCTTCGTCGGCCGGCTGCATCGTCGCCAGGCGCCAGCTCCGCTTCGTCCCCGGCGCGTCGACGCGCGTCGACGTCGCGCTGAGGCTCTCCTGTCTCGGCGTGACGTGCCCGATCGAGGAGACGTGCCGGAACGGAGCCTGCGAGGCCGCAGCGGTGCCGGACGGGTGCCTCGGGGGCGTGTGTCCCGACTCGCTTCCCGAGCCGGGGAGCGCGGACGCCGGCACGGCGGCCGACGCGAGCACGCCTCCGCTCCGCGACGCGAGCTCGCCCGACGGCGGCGGCCCCTCGTCGACGCTGCCCGAGGTCGTCGATGTCCCCACGCTCGTCTACGCCAGCGACGACCCCAGCTATCAGGTGCGCGGGCTCGCGGCATCGCCGGGCGGGCTCGTCTGGGTCGAGACGAGGAGCAGCGATCCCGCCCCGCGCTACCAGAAGGCGAGCTGGGACTCGATGACGACGCCGACGACGGCCACCCTCCCCGCGGACGCCGGCGTCGGCATCTCCGTCGACGAGAACGGGGACCAGCTGACGATCGGGCGTTCAGGGCCCACGCACTGCGCCGACGTCTTGGGCGTCGGCTCCGTCACGTGCTCCGGCGCGTTCCTGACGAACGGCGGCGTCGCGCACATGGGCGGGCAAACCTATCTCGTAGGAGCCCAGAGCGTATCGCCCGCGGTCGGGTGGTTCGGCGCCGGGCCGACGGTCTCCGGAGTCTGCACGCTGCCCTCGCTCCTCGTCCCGCGCTACGCGGAGGCGAGGGGAGGCTTCCTCTTCGTCGCCCTGGGGGCCGCGGTCGGGCGGATCACGCTTCCCCTGACCGGAGGCCAGCCTTGCATGACGCCCATTTTCGTCCTGTCCGACCTGGTCAACGGTAGGGGGGTTGCCGTGAGCAACGAGAGCGACATCGTCTGCGGTGGCGACGACGGCGCGATCGTGTGCGCGTTCGCCGCTCTCGGCAACCAAAGGGTCAGGTTCGCCGAGACGAAGCGCCCCACCGAGGACCTCGCGATGCGCGCTCTCGACGCCAGGCGTTTCGTCTACTACGCCGCGGGCCACGAGATTTGGGTCGTGAGGATCCTATGACGCACGTACGGAGATCGCGACCCCGCGTCGGCGGCCTCGTGCTCGTCGGCGGCGTCCTCGGCCTCGCGCTGGCGACGGTCATGTGCGCGGCGCCCACGGAGATCGTCGTCGACGTCTACACGGAGGTCGCTTGCGCGAGCGGCCCGAAGACGACGTTCAAGGCGGCCGCATCGCTCGCCGAGCTCCGCTCGCAGGCCGTCACGTCGGAGCTCGTCGCCTGCGCGCCCCGCACCGAGCGAAGCGGGCGGATCGTGCTCTCGCCGTCGGCGGCGAGGGACGAGACCGTCGCCTTCGAGGTGGCGACCCGCAACGACGCAGAGGACACGGCTCGGAAGTGCACCGACCAGAGCTACGTCGGATGCATCGTCGCGAGACGTCAGCTGCGGTTCTCTCCCGGCGCCTCGACGCGCGTCGAGGTCGCGCTTCGCCTCTCGTGCCTCGACAAAGCCTGCCTCCCGACGGAGACCTGCCGGAACGGGACGTGCGAGTCGGCCGTCCTCCCCGAGTCGTGTCTAGGTGTAGATTGCACGGATCCGGCCGTCGAAGCGCCGCCGCCGGGGCCTGGCGACGCGGCGGTCGCGACGGAGGCGGGGGCGGACGCTGCGCCGCCCGCGGAGGACGTTGTTCCGGAGGGGATCGGTGAGGTCGCGCCGTCGCCCGTCTACGTCCTGCCGGGCGGCGAGATCCGCGGCCTCTCCGTCTTCGACGGCGGGCTCGTCTGGCTCGAGGTGCCTCCGTCCTCGACGGGAGCGCGCGTGAGGAAGGGATTCTGGGGGAACCTCGGAGCCGCCTCCGGCTACCTCGTCGGGAACGGCTACGGCGTGAGCTCGGACCCGCAGGGGAACGGCATCGTGGCCGCCCAGGACGTCGGGCAAGGGCCTTGCGCGCACCAGCAGACGACCGGCCGAGCCTCGCCGCGCGCGCGCTGGCGGTCTCGAGCGGCTCGATGAGCAGCTCGCGGAGCAGCTTCGCGGGGACGATGTCCTCCGAGTACGCGGAGATCCAGTAGCTGCCCCCGGTCAGGAGTTGGAACGCGAGGAGGCCGAGGGCCCACACGTCGGTGGCCGGGGTGACGCTGCCCGACGGATCCGTCTGCTCCGGCGCCATCCACAGCGGCGTCCCGATCGCGCCGGTGCTCCCCACGCCGGTCGACGTGACCTTCGCGATGCCGAAATCGAGGATCTTCACGAGGAGCGCGCGATCCGCGATGCGTGACGACGCGAGGAAGACGTTCTCCGGCTTGAGATCGCGGTGGACGATCTTCGCGTCGTGCGCGGCGGCGAGGCCGTGGCACAGCTGCGCGAGGATCTCGGCGCTCGTCTCGACCGAGAGGCGCCCTTCACGGTCGAGACGTGCCGCGAGGTCCTCGCCCTCGAGGAGCTCCATCACGAGCCACGGCCGACCGTCGGGCCCGTCGTCGCCCGCGGCCACGACCTCCACGACGTGCTCGCTCGCGATCTGCGCGCCGACGCGGGCCTCCTGGGCGAAGCGGCGGCGCGCCTCCACGCCGTCCATCCCGACGTGCAGGAGCTTGAGCGCACGGAGCTTCCCCGTGCTGAGCTGCTCGACCACCCACACCGCGCCCATGCCGCCCTCGGAGAGAGGACGGACGAGCCGATAGTCCTTTCCGAACGGGCGTCCGGGCTCGAGCGCCGCCATCCGCCTCAGCGTAGCCGACGCCCGCGTGTGCGCGTCAGGAAACCGCAGCGGGGCGGCGCGGGGTGCCCCGCAGCTTCACCGTCGTCGCGAGGACCGTGGACACGGAGCTCACGGGCATGAGGATGGCACACAGGAGCGGCGTCATCACACCTGCCAGCGCGAGGCCGACCGTGATGACGTTGTAGAAGAGCGCGATGACGAGGTTCGTGTGGACGACCCGGCGGAGGCGCTTCGCGGCGTCGAGCGCAGCCCGGATCGGACGGAGCCCGGGCGTCACGAAATAGAAGTCGCAGCGTGCGGCCATGAACGGGCGATCGATCGCGGGGGTCCCCGCGCACAGCGCCTCTTCGGCGACGAGGCTGTCGTTGAGCCCGTCGCCGACGAAGAGCGTCCGTGCCGAGGCGTCCCCGTGGCTGCGGAGCCAGGCGGCCTTGCCCTCCGGCGAGCGGCCGCCGAACGCGTGATCCGGCGCGATCCCACACGCGGCGGCCATCTCACGCGTCGCGTCGAGCCCGTCTCCGGAGAGGACGAAGGGCTCGTAGCCCTCCGCCCGGAGCGCGAGCACCTCGGCGCGTGCGTCGTCGCGGAGCTCTTCGCCCGTCGTGATCGACGCGAGCGGCTCGCCGTCCTTCGTGAAGAGGACGTCGGCGCGCGCGCTCGCGAGCGTCGTCGTCCTGGCGAGGGCGGTCGCCCATGCCGGCGCCCCGAGCCGGTAGACGCCGTCGGTCGCGACGAGCTCGAGGCCCTTCCCGGCCACCTCGCGCACGTCGCGTGCAGCGTCGAAGACGGGGGGCGCGCCGAGCGAGGCGAGCGCGTCGACGACGGCCCGGCTCTTCGGGTGCGAGCTCCGGACGGCGAGGTCTCCGAGCTTCGCCTGGTCTTCCGGCGCGAGCGCCTCGAGCGGGGACACGTCTCGGACGGTGAGGCGCCCGGTCGTGAGCGTGCCCGTCTTGTCGAAGACGACGCGGTCGACCAGCACGGCGCGATCGAGGAAGCCGGGGGTCCGAACGAAGAGGCCCGTCCGCCGGAGGCCGGCTTGGGCGAGCTCGTAGGCGAGCGGGACCGCGATCCCGAACGCGCAAGGGCACGTCACGATGAGGACGGCCGCGACGACGTCGAGCGTGCGCTGGACGTCGTGGGTGGCGAGCCACCAGCCGAGCGAGCCCGCGGTGGCGAGCCCGAGGACGGAGGCGACGTACACGCTCGTGAGGCGCTTCCACCACGGCGTCGACCGCGCGAGGTCGGCGTCGCGCCGGGACGTCGTGCGGAGGAGGGCCACGATCGTGGACGCGTCGAACGCCGCCTTCGCGACGAGCGTCGCTGCGCGCGCGTCCTGACAGAACGCGCCCGCGGGCACGACCTCGCCCGTCGCGAACGAGCGCGGCGCGCTCTCGCCGTTGATCCAGTCGAGCGAGAAGGTGGCGGTCCCCGACACGAGCTCGGCCTCGACGGGGACGAGGTCCTGGTGACCGACGAGCAGGCGGTCGCCGAGCCCCACGTCGGTGCAGCGCACGAGCTCGGCCGTCCCGTCCTCGCGGAGGCGCCTCGTGAAGAGGCCCTCCGCCCCGTCGGACGCGAGCAGGTAGGCGCGGTTCTTCGCGAGCACGCGCTCCTGGAGGAAGCGTCCGACGAGCATCAAGGCGATGAACACGTTGATCGTGTCGAAGTACGACGTGCCGCCGCCGCGCTCGAAGAAATTGTAGGTCGAGCTCGAGAACGCGAGGAAGATGCCGAGCGCGATCGGGAGATCGAGGTGGAGCACGCGTCGGCGCAGCGCTTGCCACGCGGAGCGGAAGAACACGGTGCCCCCGACGAGGACGCTCAGGAAGGAGAGCGCGAAGTCGAGGCCGTGGAACAGGCGGAACACGCGCGGCTCCTCTTCCCCGAGGCCGAGATACAGCGCGAACCCGAAGATCATCGTGTTCATCGCGATCGCGATGCAGACGCCCATCCGCCAGACGAGATCGGTGTCTCCCGCGCGCGCCTTGCCCTTCAGCGGCGGGCCGAAGCGGTAGCCGAAGGACTCGACCGCACCGACGAAGCTCGAGAGCGAGAACTCGGGGGTGACCGAGAGCTCGGCGGAGCCCACGGCGGGGTTCACGAGGATGCTCCCGGCGCCCTTCTCGCGCCGGAACATCTCCTCGAAGAGCCAGACGCACGCGGCGCAGTGGACGCCTTGCACGTCCAGCACGACGCGCGCGTAGGACGTGCTTGCGGTGGTCTCGAGCTTCGCCTGCACCGCCTCGAGCCACTTGTGATCGAACGAGCCTCGCTGGATGGGATGCCCCTCGCCTCCGCCGAGGTCGTAGTAGCGATCGAGCCCCGCGCGGACGAGGAGGTGATTCACCTCCTCGCACCCGCGGCAGCAGAACGCCGCGGAGGACTCGCGCGGCGCGGGGCGCGCGAGGGGCGTCCCGCAGTGGACGCAGTCCTCGGCGAGCGGTGCGGGGACGAGCGGGGACGTCGAGGCAGCAGCCACGGTCGAGAGGCCGACGCAATCCGCGTTCCACGCGGGATCCCGGCCGCTCCCGTGATCGGCGGCGCCCTCACCGACGCGCGGCTTGCGTCGCGCGCAGGTCTTGCGTGGACGATCATCGGTAGGGGGTGTCGGGCGTCGCCGCGGCGAGCGCGGCCTCGAGCACCGTCGCGACCTGGGCGGGCTCTGGCCGGAGCCCGTCGAAGGCGAGCTCGACGACCGAGCCGTCGCGGCGGACGCCGACGAGGACGTCGGGGCCGCCGCGGGCGACGAGCCGGTAGGGCTCGGGCACGGCGCCGTCTTCGGTGAGCCCCGCGCCCGCGGTGGCGTCGCGCACGACGGACCAGCGCGCATCTGCGGCGTCCTCCACGCCGAGGAGACGGACGATCGTGAGCGCCCAGTCGTCGCGGAAGCGGACGACGAGCTCACAAGGGACACCGCGGCGGACGCCGCGCGCGACGAGGTACCCCTCGCCGTCGGCTTCCATCCGTGCCGTCTCGGGGATCCACTCGAGCGCTCGGGCGACGCGTGCGGGGCCGCGGACGGTGTCGACCCAAGCGCGGACGAGTCGCTCGGCGAATCGAGCGAGCTCGACGAGGGGCTCGAGCTCCTCCGGCGCGCCCTCGCGCTCGGTGGAGAGCTCCCCTTGCTCGACGACGAATCCCTGTCTCGCGTCGCAGAGCAGGTTGCGGAGGCTCCGATCGAGGAGCTCGTTCGCGAGCGCACGCGGCTCGCTCCGCACCTCGAAGGCGGCGTCGAACACGTCGTCGCCGGTCGCGACCGGCGCGCCGGTCATTCGCTCCACGATCGGTCGCACGAGCCTCGACGTGGCGCTCCGCGGCGAGACGTGGACGCTCAGCGACGCCGCTCCCGGGAGGGGCGCGGCGTGCGCGATCGTCGAGCACGTCTCGGACCGCCCGACGGAAGCGGACCGCCTGCGGACGACGAGCGTGACGTCGTCGACGGAAATCGCCATCGCGGGCTCCGGGAAACGCGCCGTCCCGCCGACGACCTCGCCGCCGACCAGGGTGGCCGCGCGCCTCCACAGCGAAAGCTCGGCCTCGCGCGCATCGCCTCCGCGGCGGGCGAGCAGCCGCACGGCGAAGGCGCCGCAGGCCAGCACGGCGACGAGCAGCATCTCGTTCACGTCCGTCCATCGAAGCGCGAACCTGGACGAGGGTAAAGGCGTCCCCGTGGGATCACGCGGGCGACGGCTTCGGCAAGGACGGGGGCGCCGGCGCTCGCTCGGGCTCCGAAGGCGTCGCGCGTGGTGCCGCGGGCGCGACGGTGACGGGGACGAATTGCCCAGCTGTGGCCGACCACTCCTCGACCTCGCCCTCCCCGAGATCGAAGAACCACGCGGAGACGGAGAGCTCGCCGCGCGCCCGCGCCTCGCGGACGACCTCGTACGTCTCGAGGTGATCGAGCTGACCGAGCACGACGAGCCGCGCGACCTCGTCGACGCCGAGCGAAGTGGGCAGGCGACCGAGGATCTCGCGAACCCGGGTCGCATCGAGCCACGCCCCGAGCTCCCGGAGGTCGGGCCGGGCTCCGGCAGGCGCGAGCAGCGCCTTGATCGCGCCGCAGCCCGAGTGACCGCAGACCACGATCTTCTCCACGTGCAGCACGCCGACCGCGTACTCGATCGCGGCGGCGACGGCGGACCCGTTCACGACGCCCGAGGGCGGGACGAGGCTCCCGATGTCGCGCACGAGGAAGAGCTCGCCGGGATCCGTCGCGGTGATGAGGTTCGGAGGAACGCGGCTGTCCGAGCACGTGATGAAGAGCGTGTGGGGCGCCTGCCCGGCCGCGAGATGATGGAAGAGGCCGGCATAGCGAGGGCGGAGGGTCGTCCGGAAGCGCTCGACGCCCACCCGGAGCCGCGCATCGGCGCCGGCGACCCCGTCGAGGACCGACGCCGCTTCGCGCTCGGTCGCGATGAGGGCTTCGGCCATCTGCACGCCGTCCTTCGCCGCCGTCCGCACCTTCGCTGCGCGCTCCTCGGTCAAGCCGAGCAGTACGGGGTGGAGGCCGCGGTCTCTTGCCTGCTCGACGAGGCCGGCGAGCATCTCGGCGGCGGACGCGTCGACGATCGTGACGCGGGTGGCGTCGATGACGAGCCCGCGCCCGGGCTCGAGGAGCGCGATCTCGCGCCCGAGCGTCTCCATCCACATCGAGGAGAGGAACGTGAGCGGGCCTTCGAGCGAGAAGACGTAGCTCTCTCCGATGCGCTCGGTGCGCACCACCACCTTCTGCTTCCCGAGTTGGACCGCGGCGACCCCCAGCGCGGCGACGATGCCCCACTGCACCCCCTCGAGCAGGTCGACGAAGACGATGACGAGGAACGTGAGCGCGTACACGAGCGCCTCCGGTCGCGATTGCCGCCAGAGCTGGACGAACGTCGCCGGTCCGAGCATGCGGAACGCGACCGAGAAGAGGATCCCTGCGAGCGCCGCGATCGGGATCCGTCCGATGACGGGCCCGGCCGCGAGGACGGTCACGACGAGGAAGAGAGCGTGGAAGATCGCCGCGCGCCGCGTGCGTGCGCCGGCCTGCACGTTGGTCGCCGAGCGGGCGATGACCCCGGTGACCGGAATGCCGCCGAAGAACGCGGTCGCGAGGTTGCCGAGGCCCTGACCGACGAGCTCCTGGTCCGGGTCGCTCTTCGTCCCGCCGGCGAGCTTGTCGACGGCGCTCGCGGAGAGGAGCGTCTCGAGCGACGCGAGCGCGTAGACGACGGCGCCCGTGAAGACGAGCTTGCCCACGTCGAGCTCCGCGGGCAGACGCGGCACGCGCGGCGCAGGGAAGGACCGAGGGATGTCTCCGATGACCGGCGTGTCGATCGAGAAGACGGCGACGAGGACGCTCGCGACGACGACGGCGAAGAGCTGCGGCGGGATCCGTCGCGTGAGCTTCGGTGTCCCGTAGACGAGGGAGAGCGTGAGCAGCGTGATCCCTGCCGCGGCGCCGCTCACGTCGGCGAGGCCGCTGCCGACGTGCGGAATGACGTCGAAGACGTGGGACTCCGTGGGCGGCTTCATGCCGAGCGCTCGCGGCAGCTGCTGCACGAGGATGATCGCGCCGATGCCGGCCGTGAACCCCTGGATGACGGGGAGTGGCACCAGGCGGATGTATCGACCGAGGCCGAGCACGCCCGTCGCGAGCTGCAGCGCGCCCGCGAGGAGGCCCACGAGGAGGAGCGCGCCGACGCCCTGCTCCTGGACGATGCTCGCCACGAGCACCGCCATGGCCGCCGCGGGCCCGCTCACCGCGAGCGGGGTCCCGCCGAAGAGCGCGCAGACGATGCCGGCGACCACGGCCGTCACGAGCCCGACGGCGGGCTCGACGCCGGAGGCGAGCGCGATCGCGAGCGAGAGCGGGACCGCGACACACGCGACTGTGAGGCCTGCGATCAGGTCGCGCTGCAGATCGCGACGCTGGAACATCGCGCGCCACTCGGGAAGGAGGCGATGCAGCCCGAGATCGAGGCGGAGGGCGAGGGTCATGGACGATGGGCGATCGAGCAAGCAAAGGTGCAACCACCCGCCCGCGCTCGCGCTGCGCACGCGCGGAACCGCTCTTGCCTCGCCTCCTCGTCGATGGCCCCTCACCGCGCGCACGCTGCATGGAGATGGGTCGGTGTGCTCGCGCTCGGGCCGAGCCTCCTGGCCTGTCGCCGCCGTGAACCGGACCCCGTCCGCGTCTTCGTCTCGAACGAGGACTCGGGCGACGTGAGCGTCGTCGACGCCACGCGGGACGTCGTCGTCGCCACGATCCCCGTCGGCCGGCGCCCGCGAGGCCTTCGCGTCTCACCGGACGGAAGGCTCCTTTACGTCGCCGTGAGCGGGGCGCCCAAGGGCGGCCCGCCGTCCCCGCCGCGCGACGAAGTCGCCGCCGTCCCGGTCCGCGCGACCGCGAGGTCGTCTCCCGCGACACCAAAGGCGACGCCGGCCGAGCACGACGGTGCGCGACCCGAGCACGACGCGACGGCCGACGGGATCGCGGTGCTCGACCTCGACCGTCAGGCCGTCGTCCGCACGCTCCGCGCGGGCCGCGCTCCTTCGGCCCTCGACGTCTCCCCCGACGGGACGACGCTCTACGTCTCGAACGAGGACTCCGCGCAGCTCACGGTGGTCGACGCTCGATCGGGGGCGACCAAGGGGAGGGTCCGCGTGGGCGAGGAGCCGGGGGGCGTCTCCGTGACGCGCGACGGACGCTTCGTCTACGTGACCTGCGAGGCGGCGAACGAGGTCGTGGTCGTCGACGCGCGGTCGCTCGGCGTCGTCGCGCGAGCCCCGACGGCCGGCCGGCCGCGCGCGGTGGCGTTCCCTCTCGACGGCACCCTCGCGCTCGTGACGACGGAGAGCGGCGGCGCCGTGGACGTCCTCGACGCCTCGAGGCATGCGTCGGTCGGCCGCGTCCGGATGGATGGCGCGCGCGCACGACCCATGGGCATCACCGCGTCTCCCGACGGCAAGCATGCGTGGGTCGCCAACGGGCGTGACGGGTCGGTGTCCGAGCTCGACGTCGGGACCCGCAGGGTCACGCGCACGCTGCACGGCGTCGGGACGAGGCCCTGGGGGATCGCGTCGCTTCCCGACGGCGCGAAGCTCTACGTCGCCGCAGGGCCGGATCTCGCCGTCGTCGACGTTGCGCGGGGCACGGTCACGAAGCGTCTCACCGTGGGGAGCGGGCCGTGGGGCGTCGCGGTCGCGCCGCGGTGGCGCGCTCGACCTTGACGCGCCTCAGGCCGGGACGTGCAGCGGGGCCGGTCTGAAGCGCTCGAGCACGCGCACGAGGCCTTCCTTGAGGCGCGACTTCCGGACGTTGTCGGTCGCGTGGACGGTGCCCGCATCGGGAGCGCCGGAGACGACGACGACGGGGATGCCGGAGAGCGTCGGATCGCTGCGCATCGTCTCGATGAGCTCGCGTCCGTTCATGATCGGGAGCTCGAGATCGACCAGGACGAGGTCGGGGGCGGGGAGCTCGCGCGCGGCCTCGAGCGCGCTCGCGCCGTCACGCACGACGATCGGGTCGCAGCCGGCGTCGTGGAGCATCATGGAGAGGAGCTCGGCGGCCTCGGGCTCGTCCTCGACGACGATGACCACGGGCTTTCGGATGGATGCGAGGTTCGCCACGAGAGCCTCCGATTGCAGGCGACGTGCCCCGGTGCGGGTGGATGCCCGCTCGAGCGATCTCCGCGACGATCTGCGAGCGCGAGAGCACGGGTGCCGCGCCGAGGGCGTGAGACCGCGGCCGAACGCCACGGGAACCGGCCGTTTTGCCACGCGCCCCCTTGCGAGGGAAGCTGGAGGCGTCATGCTGCCGTACCACGAGAGGGCCATCATGAGGTCGCTCGCCCCATCCCGCTTCGCGCTCACGTTCCTCGTCGCCGGCGCGGCGATGAGCGTCGCGCTCGGCGCGTGCGCGACGGACAACGGCCCGACCTTCTACGGAGAGACGTTCGGGCCGCTGCCCGAGCGCCGCGACGGAGGGGCGATCGGGGCCGACGGAGGGCCGCTCGACCGGGACGGGAGCGCGGCGTCTCCCGACGGCGCCGTCGTCCTCTTGCCGGATTCTGGCGCCTGTCCGAGCGGGATCCTCGCCGTCCTCTCCGGCTCCGACACGAGCCTCACCGGCGCGGTCCAGGACGAGGGAGGCGGCTGGACGACGACGGCGCTCACGGGCGCGTCGAAGAGTCTGCCGTCCCTCGTCGCCGGTGAGAACGGCTTCCTCGGCGTCGTCCGCAGCACGTCGGACGCGGTCGCCTCGGTCGCGTTCGGCGTGGCGTGGTCCGGGCCGTCGTCGATCCCCGGCGCGACGACGATCGGGACGCCGGCGCTCGCGCCCTCCGGGGCGACCACCCACCTCGCGATCCACACGCCCGCGTTCGAGCATGCGTACGGCGTCACGATGCAGACGACGTGGACGGCGGCGTCCGAAGCGCTCCAGCCGGCGCAGGGAGCGAAGAGCTTCGGGCCGTCGGCGCCCGCGATCGCGGCGACGGGAGGGGAGGTCGTCGTCGCCTACGACGGAGACGACGGTGGGCTCTACCTCCAGTCGCGGCCGAGCACCGGCGCGGGCGGATGGGGCCCGCCCGCCGGCCTCATCGGCGCGGGAGTCCACAAGCCGGTGCCGCCGGTGCTCGTGCCGTGGGAAGGCGGGCGGGACCTCGTCGTCCTCTTCGCCGACGGCTCGCAGGATCACGTCATCCGCCATGCGACGCGCACGGCGGGCGCGAAGACCTGGTCGGCGGTCGCGAACACGGGCGCGCTCGCGTTCACGGCCGAGGCGTTCCGCGCCGCGCGCCTCTCGACGACCCAGCTGCTCGTCGCCTACCGCGGCGCGGACACGCGCGCGTACGCGATGGTCGGGACCTTCGCGAGCGACGCCTTCTCGTGGACCGCCCCGGTCCCCCTCTTCGCAAGCGCGGCCGTCGACGGCGCACCCGCGGTGGCGAGGGGTGTGTGTGGCGACGACGCCGTCGCGGTCGCGTCGACGGGAGGCGCCGTGCGAATCACGCGCCTCCGCGGCGCGAGCGCAGGCGGAGGTGCGTGGAGCGCACCCGCGGACGTACCGGGGCTCCCCGGCGGCCCCGGCACGCGCCTCGCCGTCGCCGCGCGCGCGCCTTGAGTCCGTACGTCGTACGTCGTTCGCGCTCGTTACGAATCCGGACGGTCCGCGGGACGCCAGCCCCCGGTTGACCCCTCGGCGCGGCGAGGGGAAGATCCGTAGACGCCCTCATGGCTTCCTTGCCTCCCGACGAGGTCCGCCCCGTCATCGTGGCCGACCTGGCCGACGACGAGTCCCGCGAGGTTCTCGATGCCGCCGCGTACGTGAGCGGAAGCGTCTACGTGCCCCTCCAGGACGCGCCGGTGGACACGTCCGTCCACGTGCTCGAGGTCTACGTGCCCAACCGGGAGGGCCCGTGCTTCTACCTGGCCGAGCCGCTCGGCCCGCCGACCGCGCACGGCTTCCCGCTCCGGATCCGCCCGATGGAGAACGCGGCGGCGAAGGCGCCACGACGCGACAGCACCGCCGGGATCGTCCGAGGGCGGACCCATCGTGCGACCCAACAGCTCTCGGAGAGCCACACCAAGGACCTCTCCACCGTCGGGCCGCTCCCGACGGACCCCGACGCCGAGGCCGATGCGCTCGTGGGGCGAGCGCTCGGCGGCGGCAAGCTCACGATCGAGTCGCTGATCGGCCGCGGCGGCGTCGGCGCGGTCTACCGGGCGATGCACCGCGAGCTCCGGATCCCCGTCGCGGTGAAGGTGCTCCACGAGTCCTTCCAGCGCGACCTCGACTTCTGCCGGCGCTTCTACGCGGAGGCGCTCGCCGCGAGCCGCCTCGATCATGCCAACATCACGCGCGTCATCGACTTCGGGCAGGAGCCCGACGGCCTCCTCTACTTCGCGATGGAGTTCCTCGCGGGGGAGGAGCTCCGCAGCGTCCTCGAGCGCGAACGTCGTCTGCCGCCGACGCGCACTGCGCAGCTCGCGATGCAGATCTGCGCCGGCCTCCTCCACGCGCACCAGCGTGGGATCGTCCATCGCGACATCAAGCCGGAGAACCTCGTCCTGGTGCCCGGCGAGGACGACGACGGGAAGCCGGTCGAGATCGTGAAGGTCTGCGACTTCGGCATCGCGCAGCACCGGGGCATCACGGGCGAGACGACCGTCATCGCCGGCACGCCCGAGTACATGTCGCCCGAGCAGTGTCGCGGTGACGAGCTCGACGCTCGGAGCGACGTCTACGCGGTCGGCGTCGTGCTGTACGAGCTCGCGACCGGGCAGGTGCCCTTCACGGCAGCGTCGCCGCAGAGCGTCATCAACAAGCAGCAGTTCACGCCGCCGCTGCCGCCCTCCAAGATCGCCGACGACGTCGATCCCCTCCTCGAGCGGATCATCCTCAAGGCGATGGCGAAGGAGGCCGACGACCGGCACGCCTCCATGCGCGAGCTACGCGCGGAGCTCCGCGAGCTGCTCGCCCCGATCCTGACGGAGGCCTCGCCGCCGCCGCCGCAGAGCACGGCGAGCTTCGTCGAGCTCGAGCTCGTCGCGCCCATCCCGCCTCCGTCTCGGCGCGATGCACGACCGAAGCCGCCGCCCGCGTGGCTCGAGCGTGGAGGATCGTTCGGGACCTCGCCGGCCCTCTCGTCGCCCACCTCTCCGCACGGCTTTCCGCCGCCCGCGGCGGCAGCTCAGGAGCTCGGCGCCGAGCTCGTCGCCCAGAACGCGGCTGCCCTCGGCCGCGAGCTCGCGAAGACGACGGACGCCGCGCAGTTCGCCCAGCTCGCGGCGCGCGTCGAGGGTACGGTCCGCGCGCTCGCGACCCACGGCGACGTGAAGAGCCTGTGGACGCTCTCCAGCATCCTGCACGGCGTCGCGACGGAGGGCATCCAGGGGAAGGGCGCACGCGGGGGGTACGCCGAGCGCGTCCTCCGCGTCTTCGCCGACCCGCAGGTGCTCTCCAGCGTGGGCGAGCGGGCTCTTGCGGGCGCCGACGAGGCGCGAGACTTCGGCCGTCGGCTCCTCGTGAACGCCGGTGTCGCCGGCGCCTACGGCCTCTACGGCGCACGCGTGAAGCTCGCGGCGGAGCCGCAGATCCGCGCGCCCTTCGTCCAGACGACGAAGGACTTCGGCCCGAAGGCCTGGCCCGTCGTGCGCGCGGCGCTCGAGAAGATCCTCACGAGCGATCAGAACGGACGCGCGCTGGAGCTCGCCGAGGATCTCCTCTTGTGCGTCCCGTCCGTCGGGGACGAGGCGGCGGGCCATCTGGTCGTGAAGTACCTGCGCGTGAACGTGGCCGGCGTCTGTCGCGCCGCGACGGCGTCGATCGTGAAGCTCTGGGGGGACCGCGCCAAGCCGCTCCTCGTCGGGATGGTGCAGAGCAAGGACGACGTGGTCCGCATCGCCGCGATCGCCGGCCTGAAGCAGCTCCACTGCATCGACGAGCACCTCGTCCCGCGTCTCCACGCGATCCTCGCCAAGCGCATCCCCGCCGGCGAGGAGCTGCGTGCGGCCGCTGCCGTCGCGCTCGCCCACGTCACGCCGAGCGCGAAGCAGCCGGCGATCTCGCTCCTCACGCAGGTCGTCGCGGCGCCGCCGCTCTTCAAGGCGCAGCCCGGCGTCGTGGGCGGGGCTCTCCCGCGCGAGGACGCCGTCGTCCTCGCGGCGGCGCGATCGCTCCTCAGCCTCGGCGGGATCACCCAGCGGAGCTTGGTCCTGGAGCGCGCGGAGAAGAGCCAGGAGCCGCTCAAGGCGCAGCTCCGGCGGCTCCTCACCCCCGCGGTCTGATCCCTGGCGCCGCCCGTCAGGCGCGGCGGGGCACGCGGTGACGCGACGCGGGCGCGTCGTCGTCGGCCGGTGGCGCGACCGAGGTGCGCGGCTGCGCCTCTCGGCGCAGCGCGTTCTCGACCCCGAGGCCGGTCCAGTCGGCGATCTGATCGAGGAGCGCGAGCTCCTGGTCGTCGTAACGCCGTGTGCCGTGCGTCGCGACGACCGTGAGCACGGCCATCGGTGTCCCGTTCACGACGACGGCTGCCGCCATGTAGGACTTGACGGCGTCGCCCTGGAGCAGCGCGACGTCGGCGAGCTTACCCGACCGCGCGCTCTCGGTGACGCGGGCCGCCATCTCCGTGCCGCCGCGCTCGAGGAGGCGCGCGACGCGACCTCCCGCCGGGAACGCTGCGTCGTCGCACGCGACGCGCAGGCGCGCATGCCGGCTCGCGTCCGCATGCTGGATGTCCAGGCGACGGACCGAGCCGCGGCGATCGACGACGTCGACGATCGCGTACTGGCCGATCTCGACGGCGAGGAGCCCCGCGACCCCCTTGAGCATGCGCTCGGGATCGACCGGCTGGCGGAGGAGACGCCGCAGGCGCGCGAGCGTCTCGAGGTGCTTCATCGCGGCGCCACGCCGGCTACGAGTTGGTCCTGGCATCAACCGATTCGACGAAGCAATCGGCGTTCCTTCGTCTCCGCGAGCGCGCGGAGGAATCCCCCTCCACGAAACCCCGACAAAGTGGGCTTCGTCGCGCGCGAGCGGTGCCCTCGCGCGGGCTTCGCTGGAACCTCGTCCGACCACGCGCGGCAACCGCGAGGTCCAGCGCGAGGTCACGTCTCGCCGTCGAGCACTCCCCAGCGATCGGTCGGCATCACGCCGTCGACGCACTTCGCCGCGAGGTCGTGGAGCATCGTCACCGCGCCCTGCAGCTCGCGGATCTGCTTCTCGAGGTGCTCCGCCTTCGTCGTGAGCAGGGTCGCGAGCTCCGCGGGATCACGGCGACCACGTCGCAGGGCGACGAGCCGCTCCACCTCGCGAATCGTGAACCCGAGGCCGCGAGCCTTCCGGATGAACCGCAGGAGCTCGAGCGCCTCGAGGGAGTACTCGCGGACCCCACGCGGCTGGCGCGGCGGTTCGGGGAAGAGTCCGCGGCGTTGGTAGTAACGCACCGTCTCCACTCCCACGCCGGCGCGTCGCGCCAGCTCGCCGATCGTCATGCGACGCATACTGTGGGGTAGCCTAGCTCTGTACCTCGGTACGGGCTCAATCGCGGTTCACGGCGATGCCGCAGGGGCGCTCGGGACGAGGACCCCCCGGCACGCGCAGTGCAGAGCTCACCGCCGTGGAGCCGTCCCCCCCGTCCTCGAGCTCGCCCCCCTCGTCGCCCGGAGCCTCCGGTCCCGAGTCGGAGGACGACCGCTTGAAGCTCCTCTCCTCGGCCACGCCGACGCTGCCGGACGGCGCGCCGCTCGCGCCGTTCGCCCCGCGAACGCGGCGGCGCGCCCTCGTCGCCGTGGTCGTCGTGTCGTTCGTGGCGGCGGTGTGGGTGGCGGCCCCCCTGTGGGTCGCAGTCATGGTCGGCGGGGTGCTCGCGATCTCGATGCAGCGCCCGTACGTGGCGCTCGCCCGCCGCCTCGGCCCCGGCCGCGAGGGCTGGGCCGCGGGGCTCGTGACGCTCGGGAGCGGCCTCGCCGTCGCGGGCGTCGGCGTGCTCGTCGCCCTCACGTTCACGGGCGAGCTCATGAAGCTCGTCACCCATCTCGACGGCGAGCGATCGGGCTCCCTCGCCGGTCTCCTCGGCGAGCGGGGCGCGAAGGCCGTCGCCGAGCTCGGCGTCGACACCGAGCGCCTCTATCGATGGATCCAGGGCGAGCTCGCCGCGGCCGCCAACTACGCGGCGACGCTCGGCGCGCTCCTCGTCCGGACGGCGAGCTTCGCCGTCCTCGGGTTCGTCGTGTCCCTGATGACGTCGTACTACGTGCTGCTCGAGGGGCCCTCCCTCGCACGACGCATCGAGCGGGTCGCGCCTCTCGATCCGCGTCACACGCGGGCGCTGCTCGTCGAGGCGAGGGAAGTCGGCCGCACGGCGTTCATCGGCACGATCGCCACGGCCGTGGTGCAAGGCCTCATCGCCGGCCTCGGGTACGCGATGCTGGGCGTGCCGCAGCCGGTCACCTGGGCGCTGGCGACCGCGATGGCGTCCTTCCTCCCGATCATCGGGACGGCCATCGTCTGGGTGCCCCTCTCCGGCTACCTCCTCGTCGACGGGCATCCCGTTCGCGCCATCCTTCTCGCCGCATGGGGCATCGTGGCCATCACGTCGCTCGCCGACTACTGGATCCGGCCCCGCATCGTGGGGGCGAGCGGGCACGGCCATCCGCTCCTCACGCTCATCGCGCTCCTCGGCGGAATCGAGGTCTTCGGGCTCGCCGGGCTCCTCGTGGCCCCGATCGTCATGAGCGTCTTCGTGGCCGCGTTCCGGCTCTACGAGCGCGAGATCCGGACCGGTGGCCTGCGCATCTCCGTCGGGACGAGCTAGCGGAACGGATCATGCTCGAGCCTCGGGGAGATGACCGCTCACGCACGACCCCCCGAGGCGCCCGCCCGGCCGCGGAACGCTCACGCCTTCCGGGTGGCGACGAAGCCGACCGCGATCGAGCTCGGCGGCGACCTCCGGCTCGCCGATGCAGGGGCGCTCTGGCGCGTCCTCCGGTCGGGGGTGCGCCGATGCAAGGCGAAGACGCTCACGGTCGACCTCTCCAACGTCGAGGACGCCGACGCGGGCGCGCTGGCCCTCCTCGTGGAGGTCCGCGCCGAGGTCGCCGCCCGAGGCGGGGTCGTGGAGCTGACCGGGGTGAGCGAGAAGCTCGCGCCGCTCGTCGCCCTCTACGACGGCCACGATGAGCCGGACCCGGGCGGGAAGCGTCGGAAGCGGCGCCCCGCGCGGCGGAAGGCGGAGGGCCTTCTGGCGCAGGTCGGTCACCGCACCGTCGAGATGGGGGCGGGGGCGAAGAACATCGTCACGTTCATCGGGACGCTCGCGGCGTCGGTCCGGACCGTGCTCCGACGGCCGGCGGCCGGCCACTGGCGCGAGGTGCTCCCGCTCGTCGAGCGGATGGGCGCCGACGCGGTCCCGATCGTCCTCCTCATCAACTTCCTGGTCGGCTTCGTCATGGCCTTCCAGGCCGCGCGGCAGCTCTCGATGTTCGGCGCAAACCTCTACGTCGCCGATCTCGTCGGCATCGCCCACACGCGCGAGCTCGCTCCGCTCATGACGGCCATCATCGTCTGCGGTCGGTCCGGCGCGGCGATCGCCGCGGAGATCGGCTCTATGAAGGTGTCCGAGGAGGTCGACGCGCTCCGCACGCTCGGCCTCTCGCCCGTGGCCTGGCTCGTCATCCCCCGCACCATCGCGCTCGTCGTCGTCGTCCCCGTCCTGACCCTCCTCGCAGACGTCATCGGCGTGCTCGGAGGTCTCGCCGTCGGCGTCACCACTCTCGGCCTGACGTCGACCGGCTACATGAACGAGATCAAGAAGGCGGTCATGCCGTGGGACGTGTCGACGGGGCTCATCAAGAGCGTCGCGTTCGCGTTCGCGATCGTCCTCGTCGCCTCCCAGCAGGGCTTCGCCGCCTCCGGCGGCGCCGAAGGCGTCGGCAAGCGCACGACGACCACGGTGGTCACGTCCCTCTTCGTCCTCGTGCTCCTCGATACGCTCTTCACGATCGTCTTCCGGATGTTGGGGGTCTGACGATGGAGCCCGAGGTCATGACCTCGCCCCTCGCGAAGCCGGACGAGCGCCCGATCGTCCGCGCCCTGGGCCTACGCGTCGGCTGGGGAGACGTCGTCCTCCTCGAGAGCGTCTCGTTCCAGGTGAAGCGGGGCGAGATCTTCGCCGTGCTCGGCGGCAGCGGCGCGGGGAAGTCGACGCTCCTCCGCTTCCTCGTCGGTCTCGAGATGCCGCTCGCGGGGGAGATCGACATCGCGGGCCGCGGCGCGCCGGATCTGGACCGGGGCCTTCCTCCGTTCGGCGTCATGTTCCAGGGCGGCGCCCTCTTCGGCTCGATGACCGTCGGCGAGAACGTCGGGATGGTGCTCCAGGAGTGGACGAAGCTGCCGCCCGACGCGATTCGCGCGATCGCGCGCGCCAAGCTCCGCCTCGTCGGTCTCGAGGACGCCATCGACAAGCTCCCCTCCGAGCTGTCCGGCGGCATGAAGAAGCGCGCGGCGATCGCGCGTGCCCTCGCGCTCGACCCGTCCCTCGTCTTCCTCGACGAGCCGTCGGCGGGGCTCGACCCCGTCACCAGCGCGGAGCTCGACGAGCTCGTCGTGACGCTGAACGAGACGCTCGGTCTCTCGGTCGTCCTCGTGACCCACGAGCTCGAGAGCGTCTTCGAGATCGTGCATCGATGCATCCTCCTCGACAAGAGCGAGAAGGGCATCATCGCCGAAGGTGACCCGCGCGAGCTGCGTGGCTCGAGCGACCCGCGCGTGAGCGCATTCTTCCAACGCAAGAGCAGGCACGGCTGATGTCATCCCCCGTCAATCACACGAAGCTCGGCGCATTCGTCCTCTTGACCCTCGCGGCGGTGCTCGCGACCGTCGTCGCGTTCGGCGCGCAGCGCGCGAAGCGCGAGACCGTCGCGTACCACACCTACTTCAACGAGTCGGTGCAGGGCCTCGAGCTCGGGGCTCCGGTGAGGTTCCGGGGCGTGACGATCGGGTACGTGAAGGCGATCGAGATCGCCCCCGACCACCGGCACGTGGACGTGGTGTCGGACCTCGACGTCGCCGACGTGCGGCGGATGGGCCTCGCCGAGCAGAGCGAGGGGCGAGGGGCGAAGACGCGCTTCAAGTTCCTGATTCCGGGAGACCTCCGCGCGCAGCTCGGATCGCAGGGCATCACCGGCATCAAGTACGTGTCGATCGACTTCTTCGACCCGAAGTCGAACCCGGTCGCGCCGCTGCCGTTCCCGGTGCCGGAGGAGACGATCCCCGCCGCCCCGAGCATGATGAAGAGCCTCGAGGACTCCGTCACGAAGGCGATGGACAAGCTGCCCGAGCTCGTCGACGCCGTCGTCGTGATCGTGAACCGCGTCGACGGCCTCATCGCGACCCTCGAGAAGGAGGGCGTGACCGAGAAGACCGCAAGGACGATCGCGCACGCGGACCAGGTGCTCGGCACCCTCGACAAGACGATCAAGAACATCGATCGCGCGCAGGTCCCGGAGAAGGCCGGCAAGACCCTCGACGACATGCAGAGCGCGATCGGGAAGATGAACGCGCTCCTCGACAAGGTGGGCGGCGAAGCGGGCCTCGTCGCGTCGGCGCAGAAGGCGACCGAGTCGGTCGGTCAGGTCGGGCGCGACGCCCATGGGACGACGAGACAGCTCGACGAGACGTTGAAGGAGGTGCGTGACGCAGCGAGCTCGATCCGCACGCTCGCCGACGCGCTCGAGAAGGATCCGGACATGCTCGTCAAGGGCAGGGCGAAGGGAAAGGGTGCGCCGTGATGAAGTCGCTCGGTTGGTACGCGGTGATGGGGGCCCTCGTCCTCGCGACGCCGGGCTGCGCGCTCACGTCGAAGAGCGACGCGCTCGAGATCCGGTATTTCACGCCGCAGAGCGTGAAGACCCGCCTGTCCTCGTCGCCTGCGCCCGGGATGCCCACGACCGGAGAGGGCCGGCCGATGCCTGCGCTCCGTCTCGGTCGCGTCACCGCCGGCTCCCACCTCCGCGACAAGATGGTGAGGCGGAGCGCGAGCGGCGAGGTGACGTTCGCGGACGAGCGGCGATGGACGGAGAAGCCGGACGCGTTCGTTCGTCGGGCCCTCGAGCGCGAGCTCTTCGAAGACCGCGGATACGGGCGCGAGCTCACGGGCACGGCGCCGACCCTGGATGTCGAGGTCCTCGCGTTCGAAGAGGTGAAGGGGCCGAGGGGTTCCGTCGCGCGCGTCGAGGTGCGGGTCGTGCTCCACGACGGTGAGAAGGTCCTCGCCGAGGAGACGATGACGGTGGATCGGCCCGTGGGCGGGAGCGGCGCCGTCGAGGACGTGGTGACGGCGACCGCCGAGGCGCTCGACGCGACGGCGCGCGGGATCGCGGATCGTGTCGCGGGCAGGCTCGCGCCGCCGCGGCGCAGCGACACGCCCTGAGCCGGCGCTCGACCTCGGACCGCGCGGTCACTCCTCGGCGTCGTGGTGCCTCGCGCGGCCGTCGGTCGTGTCGGGCCCCGTCGCCGCGCGCTCCCACGCGGCGCAGGTCTCGACCCGGAGCTCCTTGTTGATCGCGTACGCCGCGCGCGCGCCCTCCGCCGCGGCGATGATCGCGAACTGGACGTCGCGGGACGCGTCGCCGATCACCCAGAGCCCAGGCACGCCGGCGCGCTCGAGGTCCTCGACGACGACGTTGTGGTCGTCGTCGAAGGCCAGCCCGAGCCTCTCTGCGAACGGCGCGCGCTGGTGGCGCCCCATGTGGACGAACATGGCGTCCCGCGGGATCGCCTCCCCCGACGCGAGCCGGATCGCGGCGAGGCGCCCGGTCTCGCCCTCGAGCCCGACGACGCGCTCGCGGACGACCGCGATCCCGCAGCGAGTGAGCCGGGCGACGTCGGCCGGTCCTTGCCCCCCGCCGGTGAAGAGCACGACGTCGCGGCTCCACGTCGTCAAGCCGAGCGCGAAGTCCACCGCATCGTCGGTGGGGGCGTAGGCGGCGATCCTCCGATCGCGATGGTCCCATCCGTCGCAGTACGGGCACGTGTGCACCGTCACGCCGTAGAACGCCTCGAGGCCCTCGATCGCCGGGAGGTCGTCCCGCATGCCCGTCGCGAGCACGAGCTTCTTCCCGCGGACGACCGCGCCGCTCGTGAGGACGACCTCGAATCCTCGCGGCACGCACCGCCGGACGTCCGCGACCTTCTCGTCGTGGAGCGCGACGTCGTAGGGCGCGAGCTGCTCGCGCGCGACCCATCGGAGCGCATGCGGCGGCATCCCCTCCCGTGTGAGGAAGCCGTGCACGCCGCGCGCTCGGGCATTTCGCGGGCGCCCGTCGTCGAACACGACGACCTTGCGCCGGCAGCGCCCGAGGAGGAGCGCGCAGCTCAGCCCCGCGGGCCCGCCCCCGACGACGAGGACGTCTGCCTCGGCCTCCCCCATCAGCCGCCCGTCAGCCCGCGCTCGCCGGCGGCATCGCCGACGCCCGCGATCGAAGCGTCCGGCGGATGAGCATCTCCACGTCGTCGGCGTGAACGGGCTTCACGAGGAACGCGTCGGCGCCGATCGCCGAGAGCCGCTGCCACTCGCGGGGGCCCCCGGCCGCCGTCATGACGATGATGGGCGTGCGCGACGAGTCGTCGATCGACCGGAGGAGGAGGGTCAGCTTCGCGCCGTCCATCTCGGGCATCTCGAGATCGACGAGGACGACGGAGTACGGGTTCCGCTCGAACGCCTCGAGGGCGGCCTCGCCGTCCCCGACCTGATCGATGACCGCGTTCGGGAAGCGTTCCACGAGCGAGGAGTGGATGATCGTGCGCCAGTCCGGGTCGTCGTCGGCGATCAGGATGCGCGCGGGCTCGCGGTTCCCCGAGTGCTCCGCGGCGAGGGCCCGTCGGAAGGCGGCGACCGACGTGTACCGCGTGTGGGGATCCTTCGAGAGCGCCCGGAGTATGACCTCGTCGTAGCCTGGCGCGAGGCCGACGCGGAGCGCGCTCGGCGGCTTCGGCTCCTGCAGCACGTGCTGCGAGAGGATGTTCATGTCCGTCTGGCCCGTGAACGGCGGACGTCCCGTCACGAGCTCGTAGGCGAGGCACCCGAGCGCGTAGACGTCACGACGCTCCGCGAGCTCCGGATCCTCGTCCTCGCCGAGCGCGGCCTCCGGCGCCATGTACGCCGCGCTGCCGACGATGAAGTTCGCGGCGCTCGCCGACTCGAGCATCCGCGCGACGCCGAGGTCGCCGACCATGACGCGGAAGCTTCCGTCGATGAGGAGATTCGAGGGCTTCAGGTCGCGGTGGACGGTGCCCGACGCGTGGATCGCCTCCACGCCGCGGCACGCCTGGTCGAGGATGCGCATCGCGTCGTCGAGGTCGGGCGCGGCGCCACGCGGGCGCGCGCGAAGCCACTGCTCGGCCGTCCGGCCCTCGACGTACTCCATCACGAAGTACGGGGTGCCCTCGTGCTCGCCGAAGGCGTAGACCTGGAGGACGTTCGGATGCGACACGCGCGCCATGGCACGCGCCTCGTTGTGGAAGAACGAGCGCATCTCGGGGAAGGCGAAGAGGTCGGCCTTGATGAACTTGATGGCGACCTTGCGCTCCAGGCGCTCGTCGTGCGCGAGCGCCACGACACCCATGCCGCCGACGCCGAGCGCACGCTCGACGCGGTAGGTGCGATCGACGAGCGTCCCCGCGCGGAGGCCGACGCCGGCGAGGGCGTCGTTCGTGTTCACCGGGCGACTCACCACGGCGCTCGTCGCGGGCCCCGTCACCCCCCCGGCGCGGAGGGGCTGACCGCGGGTGAGCGCGCCCAGGGCGCGAGGAGAGCGAGCCGACCGATCGTCCGACGTGACGTCCGGCGTCGGCGAGGATCCGTCGGGGACGATCGGCATCCATTCGGCCATGGTCGGGGCGAGCGTGGCGGCGAGGGCTTCGTGCGTCGACACCGGCGCCATGCCGGAGCCGGGCGGACCATGGGCTCCCGCGACGGGTTCGCCCGGACGCGACGACGGCGGCGTCGCCGCGAGCAGACGCGAGGCGCTCGGACGCTCCGACAGCGGAGAGGCCGGCACGACGGCCGCTTCGTCCTCGCGAATCTTGCGCTCCATCAAACCCTCCTCGCCCACACCAGGGCGCTGCGTCGCTCGCGGGTCCTGCGCGCGTCGCACGACTCCGGGAGCAGGGGACGTGCCACGGTTCGGACGGAGGCGCGAGCTCGAGCGATCACGCCCTTGCGCAGACCCGACCCCATGCGAGCGTGAGGGAGCCGCGCGAGACGCGGGCCGGGGCATCGTGCCTCTCCGCCACACCCGAGGCGTCGTGACGCGGTTGACGCCTCCGGCGAGCCGGGCCATGAGGCGGTCATGCGATGGTCGCTCGCGGCGCTCGCCGCCTCGGGGCTCGTGTTCTCCGGAGCGCTCGTCGTCGGGTGGGTCCGGCTCGCCGCCGAGGCGCGCGCGAGCTCTGCCGCGACGCCCTTCGCGAGCGAGTCGCCGCTGGCCACGGCGGCGCTCTTCGCCGCGACGCTGCCCGCCGATCCGCGCCCGGTCGTCTGCGGGCCCGATGGGTGTCACCGCATCAACAGCTACGATCTCGTCACGCTCTCGCCGAGCGGTGAGGTGCGAAGGCTCGAGGCTCTGCTCGATTCCTCCTGGACGCACGAAGGGCTCACCGTAGGCCGTCGGCTCGAGGCAACGCCCGGGGGCGAGCTCGTGCTCACGGGAACGCTGCCGGACGCGGAGCGGGGAACGGCGACGCACCTCGTGCTCCGCCGTCGCGCGGACGGGACCGTGAGCGTGCTCCGCGAGGAGCCCGGGGCCCTGCCCGACGAGGCCGGCTCGTCGCTCGTCCATCCCGCGACCGGAGGGCTCTTCCGTCGCGCCGCGGACGGATCTTCGCGGACCCTCCTCGCGCCGGAGACGGGCGTGTGCGTCGCGGTCGCCGAGACGGAGGCCGCGATCCACTGCATCCGCGAGCTGCGCGAGCCGGCGTCGCCGCCCCTCGCGGAGGACGACGCCGAGCCGTCTCCCTAGAAGCTGAACCAGCCGCCCAGAGAGGCGTTCACACCGACGTGGAACTGCGAGAAGTCGTTCGTCGTCGTCGTGCTCGTGTTGCCGGCGACGGTCTCGACCTTCCGAGAGCCGGCGATCGGGATGTTCAGCACGGGGCCGACGCTGAAGTAGAAGTGCTCCATCGGGACGATGGCCAGCTGCGGATCGAGATCGATCGAGAACGACGTGATCGACGACGTGATGCGGAGGCGGTTGTTGTTGTCGTCGTCGTAGTTGCGGTTCGACACGGAGTAGAAGGAGAACCCGCCCCGGAGCCACACCGCGAGGACGTCGTGGATCGGGAGGATGTAGCCGACGCGCGGCCCGAGGCCGAGGAGCGTGCCGCTCCCCGCATCCTCGGAGCGGTTGGTCGTCGTGCCGTTGTTGTTGACGACCTCTCGGTCGTTCGACCCGCCGAGCCCCAGCCCGAACGCGACGAACCCGCCGACGGTGAGGTGGTCGATGACGGTGAAATCCGCGGCGACGCGGGGGACCGTGTGCACGGTGAGCCGGTCGAGCGGGTTCGAGAAGAGGAGGACCGTCGACGTGCGCGACGTCGAGTCCGTCACGGTCGCGTTGCCCTGCTGGGTCTCCGTCGACGTCCGCTCGACGGAGAGGAGCGGGACCAGGCGGTCCGCGGTGAGGATGAGGTGATTCTTGTCGGCGAAGCCGTGCGCCTGCGCGCGCGCCTCCGGCTCGAGGGACGTCGCCACCAGGCCGAACAGCGTCGCCAGGACCCATCGCGTTCTCATGCGCGGGAAGGTACCGGCGCGGCGCCTTCGGGTCGACAACGCTGCGAGGGTGGTCACTCCCGTGGTCAGCCGCGCGCGGTCCAGGATCGCGCCAGCTCGGAGACGATCGGGTACTCCGCCTCCTCACCCCGCAGGACGACGATGGCCGCCCACACGTGCACCACGAGGAAGAGCGGGAGAGCGAGCCCGCACGTCACCGCGCTCGCGACCGTGCCGAGCGCCGACCAGAGCAGCGCCGAGAGCGCCTGGCGCGCGACCCAGGACGAGCGGTCCCGCTCGACGAGATAGACCACGAGCGGCGCCAAGAACCACGCCACGCATGTCCCGGCGTGCGCGATCGCCGCGGTCACCCGCTCGTTCGAGGTCCTCTGGGGAAAGGCGAGATCCGTCGACTGCATGGCGGAGGAGTCGACCCACCTCGCCGGGAAATTTCAATCGCGCGCCGCGGGAGGCACAGGCCCGCTCGAACCTGCGTAAGACCCTGCGCATAGGGGTAGAGGATTTTTGTGCTTTCCCGAGTCGACAGACGAGAATCGAAGGTCCACCTTGAACGTCGTACGAGTCATGGGGAAGGCAGTCGATTCCCGCCGTCGATGGTCGCGGGCCGCGATGCTCACGAGCTTCGCGGTCGCGAGCCTCGCGCTCGCGGCCGGGCCCTCGGGCGCCGCGCCGTCGCCCCCGCTCGCGACCTCCGCGGCGGAGGGCTCCGCGCGCGCGTGGCAGCTCGTCGCCGGCAAGCACTGGCAGATCCAAGGCCCGCGTGGCGAGGACCCGGCCGTCACCGATATCCGCGAGGGGACCCGCGGCAGCTGCCCCACCGGGATGGTGGAGGTGCAGGGCCGGATGAAGCAGCACTTCCTCCTCGACGAGCTCCAGCTCCAGGCCTGCACGAAGTGGATCGATCGCAAGTGGCCCGAGCGCTGCGCGGAGTACGACCGGGATCGGTGGCTCACGCTCTCGAAGGATCTCCCCACCTCGCCGATCCACGTCTGCATGGACCGCTTCGAGTACCCGAACCGCAAGGGCGAGTGGCCCATCATCATGGTGAGCTGGTACGAGGCGCGGGACACGTGCAAGGCCGAGGGCAAGCGCCTCTGCACGGAGGACGAGTGGACCTTCACCTGCGAGGGCGAGGAGGCGACGCCCTACCCGAACGGCTACGTCCGTGACGCGGAGGCCTGCGTCAACGATCGGCCGTGGAAGGAGTTCAAGGGCGAGCTCCTCGCGCCGCGGAGCTCCGCGCGCGCGATGAACGAGCTCGACCGCCTATGGCAGGGGCTCCCGAGCGGCACGCGTCCGCTCTGCAAGAGCCGGGCGGGCGTCTACGACATGACGGGCAACGTCGACGAGTGGACGCGCTCGGCGCTTCCCGGAGAGCGACCGAGCACGCTGAAGGGCGGCTACTGGGGCCCCGTGCGCACACGCTGCCGGCCCGCGACGAAGAAGCACGACGAGGGACACGTCTTCTACCAGCAGGGCTTCCGCTGCTGCGCGGACCCACCGGCGCTGACGACCGCGCAGCGGTGAGAGGAAGGCCTAGCTAGCGCGTGGCGGGGACGACGACGGTGTTGATCGGCGCGACGTTGCCGCCGGCCGGGTAGGCGTACGAGGCGTACTCGTCCGTGCCCCACACCATGAGCCCGAACGAGCCCTTGCTCTCGGCGACGTGGGGGCCGTTGTCGCAGGCGCCGTTCGGGTTGCCGTTCCGCACGAGGTCGACGTCGGCCTGCTCGTAGTCGCCCGCCGCGTCGACGGCCTTCCAGCCCGTGACGACGCCCGCGCAGTCGAGCGTCACGTCCTGGAACGCGCCGCCGGCCTTCGCGCGGACGAAGACGAGGTTCGTCGTCTTGTACGTCGGGTCGGTGAAGAAGACGTACCGCGACAGGTACTGCGCGGGCGGCACGAGGTTGACGTACTCGTCGTCCCCGAGGCATCCGCCGCCTTTGCTCCCGCCGGAGACGCCGCAGCCGGGCATCACCTGGCCGAGGTGGAACGGGTGCTGGTCGTCCTGGCTCTTCACGACGAACGGCGCGGCCGACTCGAAGTCGAAGGCCTGCCCGCCGTTCACTTGCAGCGGGGCGCCCTGGATGGGCGGGTCGTAGGTGAGGTTCGTCCCGTCCACCGCGGCGACGAGGCGGTACGGGATCGACTCGGGTTGTCCCGCCGCGCGTCGCGTCGCGTAGGCGGCGCCGACGTAGGCGGACCCCAGCGCGCTCACGGGCGCGACCTGCTGGTGGGCGGAGTCACACCCGCCCGACCGCGACGTCTGCGACCGGTAGCAGACGTAGCCGTTGCCGCCGACGAAGGCGATCGGCTTGTCGGACGCGAGGACGGTGCCGCTCATCTCCGCCGTGTCCTGCCACTGGATGTATTCTCCAGCCTTCAGGGTGAAGGTCGTCGTCGCCCCCTGTGGCGCGGCCGCGACGTTCCCGCCGCCGGGGAGGGCGACGTTCGGCAGGACCTGCACCGTCGTATCGTCCGCCTGCGCGACGACCTGTCCCCACTGCGGCCCCGCGCTCCCGCGAGGAGGGACGATGCCGTAGTAGTTCGTCCCCCAGGCCGAGGTCGGCAGGAGGAGCTCGGCGCTCGGCAGGAACGATCGCGCGCCGCCGTACGGAAGGATGTCGTAGGCGGTGACGGGCGCGTCGGTCGCGATCGTCCAGGCCTGCCCGCGTCCCGTCCCGGAGACCGCGGTGCCCGACGGGATGGCGCTCGGCACGGGGCACGTCAGCGCCGTCGCCCCGTTCGCGCTCCCCGGATCGGCGGAGAGGAAGAGCACCGCGACCTGGCCCGTGGGGATCCCGCCTGCGGGGACCGCGGGCCACTCGGCCTCGGGCTTGCCCGTCGTCGCGATGCGACCGAACGACGACACGTCGTAGGTCTGGCCGCTTCGCGAGACCTGCACCTTGATCGCCTTCTGCCAGTTGTTGGCGAGGAAGACCGCGAAGCAGGGCGGCGTGATCGTCGGGTAGAACGACGGCGTCGCGACGACGTAGTCGCACCCGATGCTGCCGCGGCTCGCCCTCGCCGCCTCGCACGCGGGCACGCAGCCGCCGGCCGCGCAGCCCTGGTCGGGCGGGCACGTCTGCACGACGAGCCCGCTGCGCTTGTCCACGATGCTCGTGAGGTCACCGCTGCACGCGAGGTCGCGCTCCGCGGCCGCGTCGCCGCCGAAGCCCCCGGTCGACCCGCCCGGCTCGTTCGGCGCGACGTCGCCGTAGTCGCGCGGATCCGAGCCGCAGGCGACGACGAGGCCGACGACGGCAGCGAGGACCGAGACGACGACGACCGGGCGGTGAGGACGGCTCATCAGAGGGCCTTCCCCATCGCGTGGTAGCCCTTGTCGACGTAGACGACGGTGCCGGTGATGCCGGCGCCGAGCGGGCTCGCGAGGAACGCGGCCGTCGTACCCACCTCGCGCGCGTCGAGCTCCTCGGGGATCGGCGCGTTCGTCTTGCAGTAGTCGATCATCTGGCCGATGAAGCCGATCGCGCTCGCCGCGCGCGACGCGTAGGGCCCCGCGCTGATGCAGTTCACGCGGTGCCCCCACTTGCGGCCCGCCTCGAAGGCGAGGAGGCGCGTGTCGCTCTCGAGCGCCGCCTTCGCCGACGACATCCCGCCGCCGTACCCGGGGATCACGCGCTCGCTCGCCATGTAGGTGAGCGAGACGAACGAGCCCCCCTTTCGCATGATGGGGCCGAAGCGCTGCACCAGCGACACGTTCGAGTACGCGCTCACGCCCATCGCGCCGAGGTAGCCGCGCCGGCTCGTCTCGAGGAGCGGGTTTCTCACCTCGGGGCCGTTCGCGAGCGAGTGGACGACGATGTCGACCGGCGTCTCGCCGAAGTCCGCGACGAGCTTGTCGACCGTCGCCTGGATGCTCACGTCGCCGTGCTCCTTGTACCGCTTGTTCTCGCGGATCTCCTCCGGCATGTCGGCGTAGGTGTCGAACTCGGCGTCGAAGGGCAGGATGCGCTCGAATGCGAGCTTCGAGCCGTCGGGCATCGCGAGCGACGCATCCATCTTCCCGCGGCGGAGCAGCGTCTGGAAGATGCCGAGCGCCGGGGGCCACGTGCCGACGCAGACGGTAGCGCCGGCCTCGGCGAGGGCCTTCGAGATCGCGAAGCCGAAGCCTCCGTCGTCGGCGACCCCCGCCACGAAGGCGCGCTTGCCCGCTAGATCGATGCTCAGCATGGCGCGGACCATGGAACGACTCACCCCGCGGCGACAAGGAAAAACTCCGCCCGGGAAACCCGTGTCGTCGCAGCTTGCAACAGGGTGCCGCTCGTCGTTCGGGCTGGGAGGCGTTTGAGATAGAGTCGCGCGGAGATGCTCAGGAAACCGCTCCTCGCCGCCCTCGCCGCCGTCTCCCTCCTCGCGCCGCGCGCCGCGCACGCGGAGCTCCCGACGCTCGAGCGAACGATCCAGCTCGCGCGTGCGCGCGCGCTCACGGTCGCCGAGGCAGTGGGTGAGCTCGGCGTCGCCGGCGCGCAGATGAAGGGCGCGCGCGTCAGCGCGATCGGCAATCCCTACAGCGACATCCAGGTCGATCAGGGGCTCTCCTCGGGGCAGCAGCTCCAGGTCCTCAGCTACACGTACCTGCCCATCGACATCGCCGGGCAGCGCGGCGCGCGCATCGAGGAGGCGGAGAAGCTCATCGAGTGGCGGAAGCTCGGCGTCGTCGACGCGCGGGCGATCGCGACCGGCGAGGCGATCTCGGCGTACGGTGCGTTCGTCATCGGCTCGGAGCGAATCTCGGGCGCCACCGCGGGCGAGGCGCTGGCGCGCGAGGAGGCGAAGTACTTCACCGGTCGCTTCGAGGCGAAGGACACGACCCTCTACGAGAAGGCCGTCGCCGACGCGGAGGTGGTGCGCTGGGCCCAGCAGCGGGCCGAGGCGGAGCTCGCGATGGCGACGGCGCGCGCGCGGCTCTCGCTCGTGACGGGCGCCCAGAACAAGGACGACGTCCCGAAGGGGATTCCCGTCGCGCCGCCTGCGCTGCGCGGCTCGTGGGACGACGCGTTCGTCGCGCGCGTCGTCGATCGCTCGCCGATCGTCTCGCGGGCCCTCGCCGAGCGCACGTACTGGGACGCGTCGATCGAGCGCTACAAGACCGAGCGCATCCCCCCGATCTCGCTCGAGCTCATCGGCGGCCGGGGCGCTGCAGGCGAGGCCCGCGTGGGCGGCGGCGTCGTCCTCACCTTCCCGGTCACGCGCCGGTACCAGGGCGAGATCGCCCGCGCGGAGCACGGACGGACGCACGTCGAGCGACACCTCCCGCTCTACCGGAACATGGTCGAGGCCCGCGTCCGTGCGGCGCGTGACGCGGTGCAGACCGTCATGCGCGCGCTCTCCGAGCTCGACAAGTCCGGCATCACCGCCCTCGAGACGGCCGTGAGCGCCTCGCAGGAGGCCTACAAGGCCGGGAAGATCGAGCTCACGCGCGTCATCCTCGCGCGCCGAGACCTCGCGCTCGCCCGCTCGCGCAGGTTGGACTTGCTCGACGCGGCTTGGCGCGCGTATGCGGATCTCTCCATCTTCGCCGGAGACCTCCCTTGACCATGGCTCGCACCCCGTCGCTCGTCGCGCTGTTCGCCCTCCTGGCCGTGACCGGTTGCGAGCGTTGCTCGAAGGACGGCGGCGCGGCCGGCGGCAGCGCGTCCGGCAAGCCGCCCTCGTCGACCGATCCGCCGCCGCCCGGTCCGGTGATCGTCACGCCCGACGGCAAGACCGTGCAGGCCGCGGCCGTCATCACCGAGGCGATGGCCGCCGAGGTCGCCGGCCCCGTCCCGTCGTCCGGCAAGCTGAAGGCGCTCACGCCGATGAAGGTGACGTGCTCGAGCCCGGGGCAGCCCGTGAGCCAGACCGTCTTCGGCGTCGGCTGGGCGGACGAGGACGAGGGGCTCAAGGTGGGCGCCCACCGCTGGGGCGGCAACACGACGTCCCGCTACAACTGGAAGCTCGGGAACGCGTGGAGCTCGGCGAACGATTGGTTCTGGGAGAACCAGGAGATCGACTCGTACCAGGTGTTCCTCGGCAAGGCCGAGAAGAAGGGCGGCTTCGCGGCGATCACGGTCCCCATGATCGGCTGGGTGTCGAAGGACACGACGAGCTGCTCGTTCCCGGTCTCCGCGTTCCCCAACCAGGAGAAGTTCGACCCGCACCGGAAGGAGTGCGGCAACGGGAAGAAGGGCGACGGCAAGACGCTCCTCCCCCCTGGCGAGCCGACGCGCACGAGCGTGAGGATGACGCCCGAAGAGGTCGGACAGTGGGTCGCGAAGATCAAGGCAGAGGACGCGAAGCGCGGGAGAAAGCTCGTCTACGAGTACATCCTCGACAACGAGCCCGCGCTCTGGGACTCGACCCACCGCGACGTCCACCCCGAGCCGCTCACCTACGACGAGCTCCTCGAGAGGACGATCGCGTACGGCACCGCGGTGCGGAAGGCGGACCCGGACGCGATCATCGCCGGCCCCGCCGAGTGGGGCTGGCCCGCGTACTTCTTCAGCGCGAAGGACGCCAAGGCCGGCTTCACGATGAAGCCCGATCGCCGCGCGCACGGCGATCAGCCGCTCCTCGCGTGGTACCTGAAAGAGCTCGCCGCGCACGAGAAGAAGACCGGCGTCCGCGTGCTCGACGTCCTCGACGTCCACCTCTACCCGCAGGGCGAGGGAGTCCAGGGGCCGGATCCGGACGGCGGCGACGGCGGCGGCAACACCGACCGCGCGACCAACGACCTACGCTTCCGCACGACCCGCTCGCTCTGGGATCGCGAGTACAAGGACGAGTCCTGGATCAAGGACGCCGTCTACCTGATCCCGCGGATGAAGGACCTCATCGCGGAGAACTACCCGGGCCGCGGCTTCCAGATCGGCGAGTACAACTTCGGGGCCGAGAAGCACATCGCCGGCGGTGTCGCGCTCGCCGAGGCGCTCGGGCGCTTCGCGCAGTTCGGCGTGAGCCACGCGTTCTACTGGACGTACCCGAAGAAGCCGACGCCGGCGTACTGGGCGTTCCGCGCGTTCCGGAACTACGACGGGAGCGGCGGGCGCTTCCAGGACCGCATCGTCCCGACGAGCTCGCCGAGCGGGACGTCGGTCTACGCCTCGAAGGACGAGGCCGGGAAGAAGTGGGTCGTCGTCGCCTTGAACTTCAGCGCCGACCGCCCCGCCGACGCGAGCATCACGCTCGACGGCTGCGCCACGCCCGCGAGCGTGAAGTCCTTCCTCTACACCGGCGGCGACCAGGGCTTCGTCGCCGGCACGATCGCCTCGGCGGGGACGAAGCTCACGGGCAAGCTCCCGCCGTACTCGATCACCGTCATCGAAGCGACGATGCCGTGAGACCTACTTCGCGACGAGGACGAGGACGCTCCTTCGCCCGAGGGCGTAGGGGAAGCTCGCGTCGCGCTCGCCGGCGTTCCCCCAGCTCTCGGCTGCCTCCGACGTGTCGAAGACGGCCTTCCACGCCTTGCCCGCGGGGGGCGCCGGCGGCGTGACGAGCACCGTGCCGGACCACCCGTTGTAGAAGACCGTGAGCGGCGTCGCGCCGTCGAGCGTCCACCCGAGCGCGTGTCGGTCCGCGGCGTCGAGATAGGCATCGTCCGCAGTCACGCCGTCGTCCCGGAGCCAGGTGACGTCCGCTCCGCGGGAGAACTTGGCGGGGCGCAGCGCCGGATGCGCGTGGCGGAAGGCGAGGAGCTTCGCGGTGAAGGCCGTGAAGGCATCTCGCTCGGGCGTGGGGGTCCAGTCGAGCCACGCGCCGACGGAGTCGAGGTTGTAGGGGTTGTTGTTGCCGCGCACTGTGCGGAGCCGCTCGTCGCCGCCCGTGAACATGGGCACGCCGGCGGAGAGCGCCACGAGCGCCAACGCGGTCCTCGCCGCCCCGCGCTGGCGCGCCGGATCGCCGCCGTGAGAGAAGGCGAGGTCCGAGTCCGTTCCGCCCGACGAGGGGCCGTACGGCCACGGCTGATCGTTCTGCTTCACGTCGTAGGCGAAGAGATCGGCGAGCGTCATCCCGTCGTGAGAGACGACGTAGTTGATCGACGCGGCCGGGCCGCGTCCGTCGTCGCCGTAGAGATCCGGTGAGCCCTGGATGCGCCTCGCGAGCTCGCGAGGCGTGACGGCGTCCGCGCCGAGGCGGTTCAGGTCGCGGCGGACCGTGTCGCGGAAGCGATCGTTCCACTCCGCCCAGCCGGGCGGGAAGTTCCCGACCTGATACGTGCCGGCGCCGATGCCCCACGGCTCGGCGACGAGGTCTACGCCGCGGGCGCCGTCGTCCGTGCGGCTCGGGAGCTCCTTCGCGATCCGAGTGAGGAGCCCTCCCTTGTCGAAGCGGAAGCAGCCGCGCGTACAGCCGTTGCCGACCACGGACGCGAGGTCGAAGCGGAAGCCGTCGACCCCGAGGAGCTCGTGCCAGTAGCGGAGCGAGGCGACGACGAGGTCGGCCGTGACGGGATTCGCCGTGTTCACGTTCGAGCCGACGCCGTTGTTGTCGACGTGACGGTGCGCGTCGTCCGCCAGCTCGTAGAACGTGGCGTTGTCGAGCCCGCGCAGCGAGTAGAGCGTCGCGGCGTCTCCGCCCGCGCCGCCCTCCGCGGTGTGGTTGTAGACGACGTCGACGAAGACCTTGATCCCCTCGGCGTGGAACGCGTCGACCATCGCGGCGAGCTCGCGGGTCGGACCGCCGGGGGAGCGATCCTTCGCGTAGCGGCGGTCGGGCGCGAAGAACGACAGCGTCGAGTAGCCCCACATGTTGTCGCCCGAGGCGTCCGGCGTGCGCTCGTTCTGATCGTTCGGCGTCTCGTGGAGGGGGAGGAGCTCGATCGCCGTGACGCCGAGAGACTTCAAGTAGGCTGCACGACGGGCGGCGCCCGCGTAGGTCCCGCGCTCGGCCTCGGGAACGGACGCGTCGGCCATCGTGAAGCCGCGGAGGTGGACCTCGTATACGACGTCGTCCCGCAGGTGCCGGGCGGGAGGGCTCGTCGTCGCGAGGCGGCGTGACGGGAGGACCACCCCCTTCGGTGCGAACGGGCCGGAGTCGAGCTGCCGGTTGCCTTCGCCGGTCCGGTAGACCGCGCCGTTCGCGAAGGTGAGCGTGATCGGATCATGGCTCACCTCGAGCGCGTACGGATCGAGGAGGAGCTTGTTCGGGTCGAAGCGATTGCCCTCGTCGTCCACGTCGCGGACGAAGCCGGTGAGCGAGCCGGGGGTGAACGCCGGGTCGTAGCGCCAGTTGGGCCCGAAGGCCCGGAGGCCGTAGAAGAGGGGCTCGCCGAGTCCGGCCTCGGCGAGACGCAGAGCGGCGACGCGCAGCGTGAAGAGGCCGTCTCCGCGCGGGTCGAGCGGGAGGCGGAGGCGCTCGACCTCGCCCGTCTGGGCGGCGAAGAGGCAGACCTCGACGCGCTCGGCGCGCGGCGCGCGGACGCGGATCTCGAGATCGCCGTCCGGGTGACGGCGCGCGCCGAGAGGAGGCCCGGAGGCGAACGGATCGCCCGGGCCCGCGTCGTTCGCCACGCCGTCCGCTCCGGCGTCCGCGGCGCCCGCGTCAGGCGGAGGACCGCCGATCGCGGCCTCGTCTGCGGAGTGGATGCCGCAGGCGGCGAGCAGGGCCAGGAGGCCGAGGGCGGAGCGAGACGGTCGACGCATCGGGACGCTACGATCCGAGCACCGAGACGGGCGACGCGCCACGGCAGGACCGGCGATGATCCGCGAGAAACCGTCACGAATGGCCGCTCACGCGGCCTTCACGTCCTTCGCGCTCTCCTTCTCCCCGACGACGACGAGCAGCTCGTCGAGCGCGGCCGAGACCGTCTTGGCGAGGCCCCTCGGGACGGTGTTCGTCGTCTCGAGGAGGTCCTTCAGCTTGTTCGCGGTGCTCTTCAGCTGCGAGCGATCCTTCTCCTTCTTCTCGGCCTCCGGGACCGGGAAGAGGGTGTCCTTGTAGAGGCGCGCGACGGTGGCGACCGGCACGCCCTCGTCGAGGACCTTCTTCCGGATGTCGACGATGGTGGCGTCGGGGACCGTGCTGTCCTCCTCCGCGACCCGCTCCTCGGCGCGCCGGAGGAAATCAATCGCCTGGTAGCTCGGCATCGGCGCGTCGCCGAGCGGATCGCGCTTCAGCACCTCGGGGGCGCGCTTGTGCAGGAACATGTACGAGCCGGCGAGCTTCTCGACCGTATCGCCGCGGAGCTTCAGCTCCGACTTGGCGTAGCTCTCGAAGGAGTCGTACCCCCAGCGCTCCCAGTGCTTCTCGCGCTTCACCTCGGCGAGCGCCTCCGCGAGCTCGAGCCAGCTCGCCTTGAACTTGCGCGTTCGGCGGAGCACCTCCACGCGATCGGGGTCGTCCGCGTACTTCTCCTCGAGGGCGGCGAGGGCTCGGTCCACGTTCGTCGGCTGCATGACCGAGCCCTCTACGAGGCAGGCGTCCGTGGCGCAACGGGAGGCCTGGGGAGGGGCTGTGGAGAGGGGCTCGTCAGGCTGTGAGCGCGCTGGGGAGATCTCGCGGAGGGGCCTCGCGGACGCGGGGACTTGGGGCTGGGGAGGGCTGTGGAGAAAGAAAAATGCGAGGCGTCGGCGTTTCCTGAATCACCCACGATCCCGTCACAGGAGCGGCGACAGCACCCTCGCGCCAGCCTCCGCCAGCCTCCACCCTGGCGACACGTGCTTCCGCGCGGCCGCCTTCACCTCGTGCGCCGAGCGCAAGTCGGTCTTGAAGTGCGCAGCGAGCTCCCGGGCGTGCTCCTCCCCGTAGAGGATCGCCGTCACCTCGAAGTTCAAGCGGAAGCTCCGGTTGTCCATGTTCGCCGTCCCGACGGCGCAGCACAGATCGTCGATGACCATCGTCTTCGCGTGGATCATCGTCGGCTCGTACTCGTATACGCGCACGCCGCACGCGAGGAGCGCGTCGTAGTACGAGCGCGCGGCGGCGGTCACGACGAGCGAGTCCCCTCGCTTCGGGACGAGCACCCGCACGTCGACGCCGCGGAGCGCCGCGGTCGCCAGCGCCGTGAGCACCGCATCGTCCGGGACGAAGTAGGGCGTCGTGACCCACACGCGCTCGTTCGCGAGCGCGATCGCCGCGAAGTACATCTTCTGGATCGGCTCGAGCTCGCGGTCCGGGCCCGACGCGACGATCTGCACGCGGTGCGCGCCCCTTCCGGTCGGGGGAGGGAAGTACTCCTCGCCGCGCGGTGAGTACGACGTCGCGTACGTCCAGTCCTCGAGGAACGTGAGCTGCAGCCAGCGCACGGCGTCCCCCTGGAGGCGCACGTGGGTGTCTCGCCACGCCTTCGCGTCGAGGTAGTCGTCCGTCACGTTGATCCCGCCCGTGAAGCCGACGACTCCGTCGACGACGACGATCTTCCGGTGGTTGCGGAAATCGATCCGGCTCCGGATGCGGGCGAACGTCACCTCGTTGAAGCGCGCGAACTTCGCGCCTGCCGCGAGGAGGGGCGCGAGCCACGCCCTCGTGATCGCCGCCGAGCCGACGTGGTCCACGAGCACACGCACCATGACGCCCGCCCTCGCGCGCTCGATCAGCGCGTCGCGCAGCCGCGTCCCCGCGCGGCCCGGCACGAGGATGTAGTACGCGATGTGCACGTGATGCTTCGCCTCGCGGACGGCGCGCTCGATCGCGTCGAAGGTGGACGCGGCGTCGTGGAGGATCGTCACCTCCTCACAGAGGTCGACCTGCGGCTCTCCGGTCCGCGTCCCGAGCGTGACGAGCTGCGCCTCGCGCGGATCGCGCGGCGTGAGCGCCGCGGCCGCCGAGGCCGCGAGCGCCTTCGCCCCCGCCGTCTCTGCGGCGACGGCGCCTCGCGCCCGCTTGTGGCGGAGCCTCTTCCGACGTACGCGGCGGGGACCGAGCAGGAAGAAGACCACGAATCCCACGTACGGGAGCGCGACGAGCGCGAGGATCCACGCGAGCGTCGCGACCGGCGATCGCTTCTCCAGCAGGATCCAGGTCGCGAGCCCGAGCACGTAGAGGAGCTCGGCGATCGTGAGCACCGTGACGAACACGAGGGCATCCTAGAAGATCATGCGCACGCTCGTCTGGTTCCGAGGAAAAGACCTCCGTCTCCACGATCACGGCCCGCTCCTCGAGGCCACGAAGGCCGCGCAGAAGGGGGGAGGAGAGCTCGTCCCGCTCTTCGTCGTCGACCCGTACTTCTTCGCCCCCGAGCGCGCGAGGGAGCTGCCGAGCCGCATGCAGTACCTCGTCGCGACGCTCGCCGAGCTCCACGCGGCCGTGGCGGGGCTCGGCTCGGAGCTCCTCCTCCTCGGCGGCAAGAGCGTCGACGTCGTGCCGCTCGTCGCCCGGGTCGCGGAGGTCGACCGCATCGTCGCTCACCGCTGGACGGAGCCGTTCGGTCGCGAGCGCGACGCACGCATCGCGAAGGCCCTCCCGCCGGGCGTCCGCTTCGAGCTCCACGAGGGCGAGACGCTCGCCACCCCGGGGGAGGTGATGACCCAGGCCGGGAAGCCTTTCTCGGTCTTCTCCCCGTTCGCGCGTGCCCTCGCGAAGGTCGTCGTCCCCGGAGAGCCGCTCGCGCGACCACGCTCGCTGCCGCCGAGCCCGGTGGCGGGCGCGAAGCTTCCGAAGGAGCTCCGCGCGCTCGTCGTCCCGCTCCCGACCCTCGCGTCGCTGGGCCTCGAGGAGAACCCAGGGCTCGTCGCGGGAGGCGAGGCGGCCGCGCGGAGGCGTCTCTCCCTCTTCTCGAAGGGCCCCGCCGCTCTGTACGACGTCGGCCGGAACGAGCTCGGCGTCGCAGGCACGAGCCGACTCTCGCAGGACCTGAAGTTCGGGACGCTCACCCCGCGCGCCGTCTGGCACGCGGCCAAGGAGGCGCTCGCTCCGCATCCGAAGGCGTGGGCCGCCTTCTCGAACGAGCTCGTGTGGCGCGACTTCGCCTACCACGTGCTCTACCACCAGCCCGAGGTGCTGACGCATCCGTTCCGCCGCGAATGGGAGGGCTTCCGGTGGCGGGACGATCCCGCCGGCTGGGAGGCCTGGGTCGCCGGGGAGACCGGCTACCCCGTCGTGGACGCCTCCGCGCGCCAGCTCCTCGGCGAGGGCTTCGTCCACAACCGCGCGCGGATGATCAGCGCGAGCTTCCTCTGCAAGCACCTCATGATGGATTACCGCCTCGGCGAGGCGCACTACCTCCGCTGGCTGACGGACGCCGACTGGGCGTCGAACAACCTCGGCTGGCAATGGTCGGCCGGATGCGGCGTCGACGCCCAGCCGTGGTTCCGCGTCTTCAACCCCGTCTCCCAGGGCGAGAAGTTCGATCCTGACGGCGCGTACGTGCGGCGCTGGATCCCGGAGCTCGCCCGCGTCCCGTCGAAGTGGATCCACGCGCCGTGGACCGCGCCCGCCCACGAGCTCACGAAGGCGGGCGTCGAGCTCGGCCGCACCTATCCCCGCCCCATCGTCGATCACGCGCTCGCCCGCGGCCGCTTCCTCGCTACAGCCGAGGAGATGCTCGCGCGCAGACGGTCGCGGTAGCGCAGCGCACGGAGCGTGCTCTATCTTCCGCTCATGCTTCCCGAGCACCGCGCGACGAGCTACGCCCACGACCCGGCCCTCACGAAGGTCCTCGTCGTCTCGGACCAAGGGCCCCGGCCGAGCTTGAGCGGAGACGTCCCCGCGAAGTTGCTCCTCGATGCCGCGAACCACCTCGTCGGGGTCGACCTCGTGCCGAGCACGCCCGAGCGGCTCGTCGTGATGCTCGGGCCGCACGAGAGCGTCGCGCGCGTCGTCGACGCGACCGTTCACGTCGAGGGAGCCGGTCGCACGCTGACGATCACGGGGCACGCCGCGAAGGAGATCGCGGCCGGCGCGAGCCCCTACGTGTCCTGAACCGGCACCCGGACCCGGTTCAGCGCGGCGGGGCGCTGGGCGCACACGTCGACGACCCCGCCCCCACGATGAGGATCCCTGCGTTCGGCACGGGGACCGTCGAGTCGTCCGTCGCCGGCGCGTAGCGCGTGACCTGCGACGTGGTCGTGCCCGTGAAGATCCAGAAGTCGCCGCCCCAGTGGGCGAAGGCGAAGGCTGCGCGCTCCTCGATCGCGGACGTGCGGTACGTCGCGAGCGTCTTCGCGTTCGTCTTGTCGAGCTTCGCGACGACGCCGGACCCCACGCTGAACGCGAAGAGCTCGTTGCCGCGGCCGGTGAGCTCCGTGCGCCCGAGCGCGAGAGAGCCGACGAACTTCAGATCGAAGGTGCTCGTGTCGAGCGCGGCGAGGCCCGCACCGGCGGCGTACAGCGTCTCGCCCGCGTCGTCGTCGTCTTTCGCGTAGCCCATGCCGAACGTCGAGAAGCCCGTCTGGCCCGGCCGGAACGCCGTCGGCCGACAGGTCGCGTTGGACGTGTCGACCGCGTAGAGGCGGCCGTCGGTGAACTCGACGTACGCGATGCCGCGCCGATCGACCGCCATCGAGAACGTACCCGCGCCCGTCGGGCAGTCGAGCGTGCCCACCCGCACGAAGTCGAGCTTCTCCGGGTAGAAGCGGTAGAGACTCTTGTCCGTCGCGACGACGTACACCTGCTGGGTCTCGATCGCGCACTCCGCGAAGGGCGGATTCAACGGCGGGAGCGCGTCGGCGAACGTCGCCGAGGAGGCGGAGTCATCGAGGCGGCCCGCGTCGGGCGCTACCGGGAGCACGTCGGGGTTCTCCTCCACCGCGGTCGCGCAGCCGACCACCAGCGCGAACGAGCCGAGCACCCAGGACGCGAACCGCAGCGCCGGCCTCATCGCACGGGGCCGATCTCGCACGGCTTCGTGAGGCACGCGCCGGCGACACAAGGCTGCCCGGCCTTCACGTCACACGAGGTGCCGCAGGCGCCGCAGTGGCGCTGGCTCTTCGTGAGGTCCGTCTCGCAGCCGTTGTCGAGGTCCTTGTCGCAGTCCGCGTAGCCGGGGAAGCAGACGTACTTGCACTCGCCGTCGTCGCACAGCGGGCCGCCGGTGCTCGGCTGGCCGGGGCGCATCGCGTAGCTGCCAGGGCACGAGTAGCCGCAGGCCCCGCAGTTCAGCGGGTCCTTGGACGTGTCGACACACGCGTCGCCGCAGCGGACCGTGCCCGGCGGGCAGAGGCACGTTCCGTTGGCGCAGAACTGGCCGGCCTCGCATGCGTTCCCGCACGCCCCGCAGTTCTGCGGATCACGGAGGAGATCGATCTCGCAGCCGTCGGCGCAGAACTGCTTGTTGCAGTCGCCGCGTCCGGGCTTGCACTGGAGATCGCAGCTCGAATTCGCGCACGTCCACTTCGTCTCCGGCGGCGTCACCTCGGGTCCGCAGATCCAGCGCGGATCGCTCGGATCGGCCGGGGCCGTGCACCGCTGCCCGCACGCCGCGCAGTTGTCGTCGTCGGCGTCGAGCTTCTTGCACTCCGTCCCGCACTGCGTGAACCCCTTCGGACAGCCGCACGCGCCGCGCCAGCAGAGCGAGGTCTCGTCGCAGCTGATGCCGCAGCCGCCGCAGTTCTTCGGATCGTCTTCTAGCCGCGTCTCGCAACCGTCCGTGAGGAGACCGTTGCAGTCGCCGTTGCCGGCCGCGCACGCTACCTGGCACGCGCCGTCGACGCAGAGGACGGTGCCCGTGCCGCCGACGAGCCGCGGGCAGGGGTTCCCACAAGCCCCGCAGTTTCGCACGTCGCTCCGCACGTCGACCGTGCACGGCGCGGCGCCGGGACACGTCGCCCAGGGCGCAGGGCACGTCGTCTCGACGCACGCGTTCTTCGCCTCGGGCCTCGTCGCCGGGACGCCGAGGTCGGGCGCGACGCCCGGATCGTCGACCGAGTGTGCACACGCCGCGGCCGCGAGCACCAGCGCGGTGCTGGCGACCGAGACGAGACGGCGCGAGAGGAGGCGTAGGGGCATGAGGGATCGCGGAGCCACGTGATGGTCGCGCGCCGGCGGGGCTGCAAGACATATACCGCCGCGGAGAGGAGGAATTCCCCCCGCGGAATCTCCCAAACGAGCGATTCCTGACGGCTCGGCGTCGCTCTTCGCACGGGCGGGTCCGTGCCGAGCTGTGCCGGCGATCCGTCAGGCTGCGCCGTGCGTCCGCGTGAACCGCTCGCCCGTGCCGGCGCGCGCCCGCTTCTCTCCGCGGTCGATCTCGCGCGCGAGACCGGCCAGGTAGTCGTCGAAGTCGACCTGCATCGTGTGTCTCCTCGACTTCACGTAGCGGGCGAACATCCGTGCACGCTCGGCCGCGATGTCCGCCTTCACCTCGGGCGAGGAAGGGAGAGCGTACCGTCCGGTCAGGTACTTCGCAGCCCAGCGACCCTGCGCCTCGGCGAGCGGCATGATCGCCCCCAGCGGCTGCAGGAGGCCGACGAAGAGGAGGCCCGGCTGCTCGGGGTGGAACACGCGCTTGAAGAGCGGCAGATCGTTGTCGCGCGCGACGACGAACGACGGATCGAAGAACGGGAACGTCACCTTGTAGCCGGTGCACCACACGATCACGTCCGCCGGCTCGCGCGATCCGTCCGCGAAGACGACGTCCGTCCCGGCGAGCTCCGCGACGCACGGCTTCGGGAGGACGGCGCCGTGCCCGAGGCGATCGAGGATGCGCCCCGAGATCGTGGGGTGCGCCTCGAGGAGACGATGGTCCGGCGCTGGGAGGCCGTAGCGGGTGACGTCGCCCACCGCGAGCTTCAGCGCCGCCTCCGCCGCGCGCTGGCGAACCGCGAACGGGATCTTCGCCGACGTGATGAACTGGTCGAGCGGCCGGCCGAAGATGTACTTCGGCACCACGTGCACACCGCGGCGCGCGGAGAGGTAGGTCTTCGTGGCGACCTCGCTCGACTCGACCGCGATGTCCATCGCGCTGTTGCCCATGCCGACGACGACGACGCGCTTGCCTCGCAGCTGCTCCTTCGACCGGTAGTCGTGGGCGTGGATCTCGAGGCCCGCGAAGGTGCCCGGGTAGCGCGGCTCGGGCCATGCCGGGTCCCAGTGATGGCCGTTCGCCACGACGACGGCGTCGTACGTCCGCTCCTCGATCGCGCCGTCCGCGCGCGAGATGCGCACGCGATAGGCGTCCCCTTCGCGCGCGACGTGCTCGACCGTCGTGTCGAACGTGACGGCGCGCCGGAGGTCGAACCGATCGAGGTAAGCCTCGAAGTATGCGGCGATCTGCGTGTGATGCGGAAAATCCGGGTAGCTCGTCGGCATCGGGAAGTCCCGGAACTGCATCCGCTCCCGCGACGTGTTGATGTAGAGACCCTCGTAGGCCGAGGACATCCCGTTCTTGTTGCCGAAGACCCAGTTTCCGCCCACGCGGTCGCTCTTCTCGATGCAGTCGAAGGCGATCCCCGCATCGGCGAACGCCTTGAGGACCGCGATGCCGGACGAGCCGGCCCCGATGATGCACGCGCGCTTGTGGACGCCGCTCACGCGCCGATCCTAGGGCCGCCGACCGAAGTTCGCACGCGAAGGATCCAAGCTCCGCCTGGTACGTAGAATCTCATCCGAGCGGGGCGCGCGCGTCGAGCCCGCCGCGGAGGAACGATGCGCAACCTCACGATGATCTCTGGGATTTCCCTCCTGCTCGCCGTCGTGGCCTGCGGGGCCGGGCCGGCAGCCTCGCCCTCCCGTCTCCGCGCCGCCGGCGCGCGCGGAGACCTCGGCCTCGCTTCCACCCCGCGCGTGGCGTTCGCCGCGCCCGAGCCCGCTCCCATCGGCCTCACCGCCTCGGATGGGACCGGTCTCCGCCTCTCCCAGCTCCGGGCCGACGTCGTCGTCGACGGCCCCCTCGCGTTCACCGAGCTCCACCTCGCCTTCGAGAACCCCGAGGACCGCGTTCTCGAGGGGACCTTCCGGATCGCGCTACCGCAAGGGGCTTCCATCGCCCGCTTCGCGATGAAGATCGACGGCGCCTGGCAGGAGGGCGAGGTCGTGGAGCGCGAGGCTGCCCGCATCGCGTACGAGGACTTCCTCCACCGGAAGCAGGACCCGGCCCTCATGGAGAAGTCGGCCGGGAACGAGTTCTCCGCTCGCGTCTTCCCGATCCCCGCGCGCGGGACGAAGGAGCTCGTCGTGTCGTACGTCCACGACGTCGCGGCGGGCACGTACACCCTCCCGCTCCGCGGCCTCCCCGAGCTCGGCGTGCTCGACGCGCGCGCGCACGTGAAGGGGGCGACGTCGCCGCCCGCGTCGCTCTCGCTGCGCGGGAAGGCGCCGACCGCGGACTGGACCGTGGCCACCGCTACGGGCGCGCCGGCCGTCCGGAGCGGTGACCTCGCGATCCTCCGCGTGAAGCCGCAGACGGAGGCGAAGCCGGAGCCCTTCGGCGGCACGCTCGTCCTCGTCGACACGAGCGCATCCCGCGCCCTCGGCTTCGAGGACGAGGTGCGCGTCGTCGAGCAGCTCGTCGCGCGCATCGCGAAGGACGGCGGGACCCTGAGCCTCGCCGCCTTCGATCAGACCGTCGCGTCGATCTACGAGGGGCCTGCCGCCAAGCTCGCAGCGGTCGATCTCGCGCGGCTCCGCACCCGCGGGGCCCTCGGCGCGAGCGATCTCGAGCGCGCCCTTGGCTGGGCGAAGGACCGGGCGAGGGCGATCGGCGCGAAGCGCGTCGTCCTCGTGACCGACGGCGTCGCGACCGCCGGCGCAACGGACGTGGCGAAGCTCGTCGAGGCGGCTTCGAAGCTCCGTGAGGCGGGGATCGAGCGCATCGACGCCCTCGCCCTCGGAGGGATCCGCGACGAGGCCGCCCTCGCTCGCCTCGTCCGAGGGAGCGTCGCGAAGGACGGCGTCGTCGCCGACGCGAAGGACACCTCCCGCGCTCTCGGGCGGCTGGCGCAGGCGACGCGCTCGGGCGTCCGCGTGAACGTCGACGGCGCGACGTGGAGCTGGCCGAGGAAGCTCGACGGCGTGCAGGCGGGCGACGCGTTCACGGTCTATGCCGAGGTGCCGTCCGCGAAGCCGCTCCGCGTGTCGCTCGACGGCGCCGCCGCGCAAGTCGTCGAGGCACGCACGACGGACCGTCCGCTCGTCGAGCGCGCGGCCCTGCAGGCGAAGGTCGACGAGCTCGTCGAGCGCGCGTCGAGCAAGGACGCGCCGAAGGACATCGTCCGGATCATCACCTCGCTCGCGGTGAAGCACCGGATCGTCACGCCCTACACGTCGCTGCTCGTCCTCGAGACGGAGCGGGACTACGCGCGCTTCGCGATCGACCGGCGGTCGCTCGCGGCGGTCCTCGCGATCGAGGACGGCGCCGTGACGAGGACGAACCGCACCTTCCGCGCGTTCCCGACGGCGCCGCCGCCGGCGGAGGAGGGGGGCCGCGACGAGGAGATCGCCGACACGCTGGCGTATCTCCGCCTCGATGCGGCCGAGCCGGCGAAGTCCGCCGCGGCGGCCACGTCGACCGTCCCGACAGCACCTGGCCGCATGCGGCCCGGACAGGTCGCGGCGCGCCAGCCTCCTCCTCCTCCTCCTCCGCCGCCGCCGGCGATGGCGAGGCCGGCGGCGACGGCGAGGCCGGCGGCGGAGGACAAGCCTGAGGCAAAGAAGGAGAGCGAGGCCCCGGCTCGCGCGGCGCCGCGCACGGACTCTCGCCCCGAGGTGAGCGCGCCCTCGTCGTTCGGGGGGCTCGCCGCCTCGCGCGCGACGTCCGGGGCCGACGACGACGAGACGCCTCGCGTGGCGCCATACGAGGGGCGCTTCGCGGACGTGATGCGCGAGCTGGCCTCGGACGTCGACAAGGCCGCCGATCTCGCGCGCGCGTGGCACGCGGAGCAGCCGGGTGACGTCCTCGCCCTCGTCGCGCTCGGCGAGGTCGCCGAAGCGCAGAAGCAGGACGAGCGCGCCGCCCGCGCGTACGGGTCGATCGTCGATCTCTTCCCGAACCGCGCCGACCTCCGCCGCTTCGCCGGCGAACGGCTCGACCGCGTCGCCTCGCGCGGCGACGCCGCGGCGCTGGAGCTCGCGGTCGACACCTACGCGAAGGCAGTAGAGGACCGGCCCGACCATCCGTCGAGCCACCGACTCCTCGCTTTCGCGCTCCTCCGGAAGAAGCAGTACGCGAAGGCGTTCGACGCCGTTCGCGCGGGCATGCGCCGTGGCTACGACGACGGCCGCTTCGAAGGCGCGTCCCGCGTGCTCGCGGAGGACGCGGGGCTCGTCGCGGCGGCATGGGCCGCGGCAGAGCCCGCGCGGAGGCAGGACATCCTCGCGAGCGCGGCGGCCGCAGGCGCGCGCGTCGAGGGCGGCCCGTCGCTCCGCTTCGTCCTCGTCTGGGAGACGGACGCGAACGACGTCGACTTCCACATCCACGACGGCAAGGGCGGCCACGCGTTCTTCAGCGAGCCCCGCCTCGCGAGCGGCGGCGAGCTCTACGCGGACGTGACGACGGGATACGGCCCCGAGTGCTTCACCATCCGCGCGCCGAAGCAGCGTCGCGCGGCGCCGTACCACCTCTACGCGCACTACTACGCGCGTGGCCCGATGGGCTACGGGATGGGCAAGCTCGAGATCGTCGAGCACGACGGTCGGGGGAACCTCACCTTCGAGGAGCGGCCCTTTGTCGTCATGACCGACGGCGCCTTCGTCGACCTCGGCCGCGTGCCCTGACCCGCGCGCGTGTCATAGTGGACCTCGGTGTTCCGGAAGGTCCTCGGCGAAGCAGCGGGTGCGGTCGATCGCGCGGTCGTCCTTGCGATGTACGTCCGGTCGTCCCGCGATCGGGCGAGCGCCGATCGGATGGGCCACGACGAGCGGCTCGCCGCGCTCGCGTCCATCCGCGAGGCTTACGCCCCGGACGGCGCGCCCGAGGCGGAGGCTTTCTTTCCCGCGCCTCGCGCCGCCACGCCGACGTCCTCCGTCGTGCGGGACGGCGTCGTCGATCTCCGCTGGCCGAGCACCTTCGAGCCCTGGCTCGCCGACGTCGCGGAGCGGTACCTCGCGACGATCGAGAACCGCACCGCCCGCGCGCGCCTCCACACCGCCAGAGACCGCGGCGGACGCCCGCGCTCCGCGGTCATCGCGGTGCACGGGTACATGGGCGGCGTCCCGCTCTTCGACGAGCCGCAGTGGCCGATCGCGTGGCTCCTCCGGCGCGGCTTCGACGTCGCCCTGCCCGTGCTCCCCTTTCATGCCGCCCGCGGCGGCGCACGTCGCGGGGCGCCTCCGTTCCCGAGCTCCGACCCTCGCCTCACCATCGAAGGCTTCCGTCAGGCGGTGAGTGACGTGCGGGCGCTCGCGCGATGGCTTCGCGAGCGAGGCGCAGCGCGGGTCGGCGTGATGGGGGCCAGCCTGGGCGGCTACACGTCCGCGCTCGTCGCGACGGTGACGGACGAGATCGATTTCGTCATGCCGATGATCCCGCTCGCTTCGCTCGCGGACTACGCGTTCGAGCACGGACGCCTCGGCGGCGGCGACGAAGCACGCTTGCAGCGCGCCGCGATAGACGAGGTCTACGCCGTCGTCAGCCCGCTCGCCCGTGCGCTTCGGATCCCCGCCTCACGCGCGCTCGTCGCGTCGGCCGAGTTCGATCAGGTGACCCGCGCGTCGCACGCAAAGAGGCTCGCAGCGCACTTCGCGTGCGAGCTCGTCACGATGCCGGGCGGGCACCTGCTCCAGTTCGGTCGCGAGGCGGCCTTCCGATCGCTCGCGTCGATGCTCGAGCGCGAAGGCTTCATCGCGAAGCGTCCGGCGTGAGCGCGAGGTCGGGGGCCGACGTCACGAACGTGATCGCCTCCTCCATGAGCGCGTCGATGTCCGCCGAGTAGTGGTGGCCGGCGCCCTTCATGACGAGGAGCTTCGCCGGATACCCTCGCGCACCGAGGCGATCGACCGTGCGCTTCGCCCCTGCGATCTGCGAGCCGCGTTCTCCGGCGAGGAGCGCCACGGCGCGGACGCCGGCCTTCCTTAGCTGGGCCTCGTCGAGCGGGACGTCCGCCTCGGTGAGGATCAGGTGCGGCCAGCGCCCCGGGTGGCGGCGTGCGATGTCGGCGGCGGCGTACGCGCCCAGGGAGAAGCCGGTCAGGATCGCGCCCTCGCGCTCGATCTCCCCTGGGTGCGCGGCGTCGACCACCGCGATTGCGCGCTCGAGATCATCGTCGAAGGCGCCGAACGGCTGCTTCCACGTCGGCGAGGCTCCGCAGCGAGCGTTGCCCTCCGGGCAGACGAGCACGCCCGTCTCGGACGCGGCGCGCACCCAGTACCCGCAGGCGTATCCCGGCGGGTTGCAGACGCCGTGGAGGTTCGCGAGCAGCCGCGCGCGCCCCTCTCGGGCCGCGCGGACGTAGTAGACCTTGCGCTGCGGCGCGAACGACAGCTCGAACGGGCCGATCTCCTTCGGCGCTGACGGCGCGGCGTCGGGAGGGGGGGCCGGCGGCGGCAGCGAGACGCTCGCGTCGCTCTCCGCGCGAGGCCTCGCTCGCTCCGCCGGCGGACGACATGCCGCGAGCACCACGAGCGTGGCGAACGCGGCGCGTCCTCTCACGCGTTCACTTGACCGCAGGCGGCGGGACCGGCGCGTCCTTGTCGCTCTGGATGCAGGACGAGAGGTCGAAGAGCATGAACTCGAGCGCCTTCTCCTGCGCGCTGAGGTCCCCCGTCTTGCACGAGGCGGGGAACTTCTGCCCGGGGTTCTTCGCCGCCGCCGACACGTGGAAGTCGGAGAAGACGAGGCGTCCGCACTGCTCGGCCTCCGGCACGCCGATCGGCGTGTTGAAGGTGATGTGCATCGTCGCGTTGTTGTTCGGCGGCGGGAACTCCGAGGTCGTCATCCACGTCGTGGACGGCGGATCGTTGCCGGCCGTGAGGTCGTGTCGGGACTCGATGAGCTCGAGCTCGCCGGGCACGGTCGACGCCCCGACGTTGACGAGCCACTCCGCGAACGCCTTTCCCTTCGGGAAGCCCTGGTTCAGGACGGCCGTGAGGAGGCTCGTGTCGCCGATGTTCGGCTGCTCGGGGTTCCACTGCCCCGTCGTGTGGAACGGCGCGGCGCCGAGGTTCGGCGCGAGCCACGCGTAGCCGTAGTGCGTCGTGAACACGCGACCGCCGGCGCTCGTGTAGTCGAGGAGGTTCGTGTCCGCCGCCGCCGACTTGTTCCGCTCGTCGCCCTCGCAGGGCAGGAAGATGATGTCGTACGACTTCATCTTCGCGAGGTTGTTGTAGAGCGTGTTCGCCCTCGGCGCGTCCGGCGTCGTGTCGACGCCGTTCTCGACGTAGTAGTGCACGCGACCGTTGCCCTGGTCCGAGGTGAACTCGGCGAGGTCGATCCCCATCTTCGTGAGGAGACACTCGAACGGATCGGCGCTCCCGCTCGCGATGGCCATCTGCGGGAGATCGCCTTCGGCCTTGTTCCGCGGCAGGCGGATCTGCTCGTCCACGAGAGGCGTGTCGGTGCACTCCGGCACGCTCGGGATGACGATCTGACGACGCCATTTGCCGATCTGGACGACGAGCGGGATGTCCTTGCCCGCCGGCACGTTCTCGAGACGAAACTGACCCTTCGCGTCGGTGAGCGTGGTGACGAGCGGGTCGCCCGAGACGTTGCCGCACCGCTCGCACGACGCTCCGGTCGTGATCGGCGAAACGGGCGCGTTGGGCACGTAGACGAGCACGTTGTAGAGCGGGACCTTGCCCGCCGGATCCTTCACCGTGCCGGTCAGCGTGGTCGTGACGCCGCCCCCGCACTGCTTCTGCTGGAGGCATAGTCCGGTGCACGGCTTGGTCGAGCCGTCGCCGTTGCCCGCGTCGCCGAACCCGAACGGATTGCTCGGATCGATTCCGCCGCCGTCGCCGTCCAGGTCGGTCTCGGATCCGCACCCGGCCCCGAACGTCCCGGCGCCCAGCGCGAAGGCCACGAGGATGGTCGCTGCTGCCGTTGCCGTTCGTTTCATGCGCTCTCCCCGAGAAAGGACGATGGCCGACCCTGGATCATTCTGTCATGGAGCTCGCGTCGTACGCGAATGCTCGGCCGCAGCTTCCGGGACGTCCGCGCGAAGTATACCGACCGGCTCAGCGGTTGCACCCCGGAGGTGGGGGGCTTAACGTTGGGGAGTCATGAGCAAGACGCGCACGGAAGTGCTGTCGGAGAGCCGCAAGAACGGTGTCGTCGCGGGCGCCACCACGGTCGGTGCCGTCGCCGCAGGGGTGCTCGTCGCTCCGGTGGCAGGCGTCGTGGCGGCTGTCCCCGCGGCCTACTTCGCGTACAAGTGGTGGCGTCACCGGTCCGAGAACGGCATCCGGTTCTGACCGCCCCGAGCTCTCTGCATGTACCAGAATCCCTACGCGGCGCCGCAGCCGCCCACCGATCCGTACCGTAGCGCCTCGCCCGTGCGGGGTGAGCCGCAGCCCTGGGATCCGAGCGACGTCCTCCGGGTGGGCTTCGAGCTCTTCAAGGCGAACTGGGGGCCGCTCACCGCGGCCGCCTTCGTCATGCTCCTGCTCGGCTCGATGCCCGGGCAGATCCCGGCGGGACTCGTCCGCGCAGGGGCGATCGACGCCGAGCAGAGCACGTGGGTCGGCATCCCCTTCACCGTGGTCGGGCTCCTGGTCCAGGAGTTCTTCGCGGCGGGGTTCGCGCGCACGCTCCTCGACGTGGGCCGCACGGGCACGGGCTCGTTCTCGCAGCTCTTCAGCGCGGGAGGCAACGGGCGCTTCCTCGCCTTCCTCGGGACCGCCATCCTGAAGGCGATCGTCGTCGGCCTGGGCCTCGTCTTCTTCATCGTCCCGGGGATCATCCTCGCGCTCGGGCTCTCCCTGTCCTCGTACTACGTCATCGACCAGGGGCTCGGGCCCGTCGACGCGATGAAGGCGAGCTGGGAGGCGACGACCGGGCACAAGGGGCAGATCTTCGTGTTCGGCCTGCTCGGCGGGCTCGTCGGCATCGCCGGCGCGCTCGCGTGCTGCGTCGGCTACTTCCCCGCGCTCGCGATCGTGCAGCTCGGCGAGGTCGTCATGTATCTCCGCCTCTCCGGGACCGCGGCTGGGCCGAGCGTGTTCGGCGCCTCGACGGTCGGCCCGTGGGGGCCGGGAGGTGGCCCGCCGGGACCCGGGCCTGCGGGCGGTGGTTTCGGCGGTCCCCCGCCCGGCACGCCGCCCAGCTTCGGCGGTCCTCCTCCCGGCGGGGGCGGCTTCGGCCCTCCCCCCGGCTACGGCGGTCCGGGCGGCGGCGGCCCCCCGCCTGGGTTCGGCGGTCCTCCGCCGGGCGCCGGGGGCGGCGGCGGGTACGGTCCTCCTCCCGGTTTCTGAGGGCTGCGCCACCGGAGTTGACGCCCCGCCGGGACGCGCTTTCATCGAAAGGTGAGCGCGAAACGGTCCGGAGAGCCACCGACGTTGGCGGAGTCGACGTACACCGTCCTCGCGCGCGTCGGGGAGGGCGCCAGCAGCGTCGTCCTCCGGGCGTGTCGCGGCGCGCCGCCTGGGGAGAGGGATGTCGCGCTGAAAGTGGCACGCCCCGGTGTCGACTGGCTCGGCAGGGAGGCGCTCGTGCTCGCCGGCGCGCAGCGCCGATGGGGGCCCGCGCTCGTCGACGCCGGCGCGGCGCTCGCGCTCGCGGGTACTGGTCGCGCGGACGAGCTCGTCGGACGTCCGTTCCTCGCGACGACGTGGGAGGAGGGCGATCCGCTCGACGCGGTGCTCGCGAACGTCGCCGGGGATGCTCGCGAGACGCTCGCGCTCGTCGTCGCGCACGGCGTCGCGCGGGGCCTCGAGGAGCTGCACGACGTGGGCGTGCGCCACGGCGACGTGAAGGCGGCGAACGTCCTCGTCAGGACGACCGCGGTGAAGGCGCGGTCGAAGACGCGCGCGAGTGGCCGCCATCCGTTCACGGTGCCGACACGCGACGCGGCGGACGAGCGCGGGGCAACGCTCATCGACCTCGGTCTCGCCACCGGACTGGCCGAGGACGCGCGCGGCGGGACTCTCGGCCACCTCGCGCCCGAGGTGCTCCGCGGCGAAGCGGCGGGCCCTCTGGCCGACGTCTACGCGCTCGGCGTGCTCCTCCGCGACATCGTAGGCGACGCGTCGGCGCTTTCCTGGCTGCCGGCGCTCCTCGCGCGGTCGCCCGGGGCGCGGCCGAGCGCGGCCTGGATCGGCGAGCGCGCCGCGCGTGCGCTCGGGTTGGAAGACGACGTCGCGGAGCGTGTCGCGCGGCGTGAAGCGCGCGTCCGTCGCGCGTACCTCGCCGTCCGCGCGCCGGAGATCGGGCGCTTCTCCGACGTGGGCGCGGCGGTCACGGGAAAGCCGCGCGCGTGGCTCGCGGACGCGATCACGTTCGCCGCGAAGACGCCGGCGTCGTCCTCGCCGGCGGCGCCCGGCGCGGTCGCGGCGGAGACTCCCGTGAGGCCGCTCTCGCCGGTGGGCGTCAGCCGTTGGCTCGTCGCGCTCGTCGGGGCGCCGGCGGCAGCATGGCCCCCGCCGCAGCTCGACGAGGGAGCGCTCGCCGACCGCCTCCTCGCCCGCGCCAAGGTGGCCGAGCCCGAGGCGTTGACGCTCGCCGATCTCGAGGCGGAAGGGCCCGCCTCGGTCCGCGACGCCGAGACGCCGGAGATCGATCCCATCGCGCTCGTCCGTGCGCTCGCGGGGGCGCGGCCGGACGAAGGGACGCTCCGCGCCGCCGAGGCGCTCGCAGAGGCAGGAGAGGCCTCGGCGTCGTTCATCGCCGCGTGCGCCGACGCGCTCCTTCGTCGCGGCGATGTCGGCCGCTCCGCGGCGCTCCTCGCGACGCTCCCCGGAGGGCGCGCGCCACGGAAGACCCAGGACGACGCGGAGCTCGAGCTCCTTCGCGCCGAGGTCGCGCGTCGCCGAGGCGAACCGGCGGAGGCCGACGAGCGCGCGCGCGCGCTCGTCACGCCGTCGCGCCGACCTCTGGCGCTGCCCGCGGCGGTCGCCGACGGTGCG
>JALHPN010000014.1 GCA_022842465.1 Polyangiaceae bacterium
GCGAGGACCACCACGAGCGCGCGGCCCGCCGGCGCGAGCGGTGAGGCGGCGGTGAAGGGCGCGAGGCCGCGGAGCGTGAGCGAGCCCACCCGCACGTGGACGCCCACGCCGGCGGGGCCTTCGAGCCGGAGCCGCGCGTCGTCGAGCTCGATGCGCCGGAGATCGTCGCTCACGCGCGCCGCGCTCGCGGTGAAGACGATCCCGCCGAGCGGCGAGCGCCCGACGAGGCGCGGCGTCGCGTTCGTGCCCGTCCCGCAGAGCCAGGTCGCCGAGACGAACGGCACCGCGTTCGAGGTCGGCGAGCTCGCCGCCGCACAAACGCGGTGTCCTTCCTGGAGGAGCCCGTCGACGATCTGGCCCGGCGAAGCCGACATCCGCCCGAGCGAGAAGGAGGTGAGCGCGAGGATCACGGCGAACGCGACGCCCTGCGGGACGAGGCGTTCTGCCGACCGGAGGGGGGACTCGCCGAGCGACGCGAGCACCCGCGCCTCCCCGCGATCGACGAGGCGGTACGCGGCGAGAGCCCACCCCATCGGCCATCCCGTGAGGAGAGCGACCTCGATCGCGATGACGGCGAGGCTCTTCGCGAACGGCGCGAGCGTCTCCTTGCCGATCCGAGGATCGAGCACCCACGGGAGGAGGCGGACGGACGCTCCGACGGCGGCGGCCACCAGGAGGAGCGCCGTCGCCATCACGGAGAAGCGCAGCGCGGAGGACGCGAGCGGATCCGTGGCGCGCTCCCCGGAATCGACCGGCACGGGCCCCAGGGTACCGCCGAACGCGCCAGACGCGCGTATCCATGTGCCGTTCGACGCGTCTTCCGGCCCGGGTGAACGTCGTGGTAGCGTCACGCCACCAACCGGAGAGCTTGATCATGCGCCCCTTCGAGTCCTGCGCCGACGTGACGCGCCTTCCCCCTTCCCAGCGAGCCCCCCGTGGGACGAGCGGGAAGCGCGCAGGCGCCGTCGCGCTCGCGATCCTCACCGCTTGCACCGCCCTCGCGCCGCGCACTGCGCACGCCGAGGAGGTGACGCCGACGGCCAAAGGCATCGTCGGGACGGCCCTCCTCGGAGGCGAGCTCGTCGTCTTCGCGGAGGCGATCTTCGGCGTCCAGTCGGGCACCGCGTACCTGCTCGGCGCGGCCGGCGGAGCGGTGGCCGGCGGCGTCGGCGGCTACTTCATCGAGCAGGCGGTCGACGACGGCCGCATCCCCGCCTACCTCCTCGCGGGCGGCCTCGCCCTCACGATCCCCGCCATCGTCGTCGCGCTCGATGCCACGCGCTATCGCGCGACGGAGGGCGCGCGCGAGGACAAGCCCTCGTCCATGCCCGCCTCCGATCCCGGCAAGCCCGGTGGCAGCGCGGTGATCGGCGCCGAGCCGCCCGGATCGCCGGCTCCCGCCCCGCCTCCCGCGACGGGGCCCAACGCGACGCCTCCGAGCGGAACGACGCCGGCCCCTGCCCCCGGCGGCGGTGGCGGCGGCGGAACGCAGGGACCCGCCGCGTCGCTCTTCGACGTGCGCGGAGGTGCGTTCCGCGTCGGCGTGCCCGTTCCCGAGGTGCGGCCCGTCCTCGGATCGGCCGAGCGGAAGTCGTTCGGCGTGCAGAACACGGGGAGCGAAGTGCGCTTCCCGGTCGTCCACGTCACCTTCTGACGGCCCGGGACGCTGCCATCGGTCACCCGCACGCGCGCGTCTGAGCTGTTTCATTTGACGACGCGGCGCTGTACCCTCCTCGAAGTTTCTCGGCACCTCCGCGTCTCGTAGACGAGGGAGCGAGTCGAGCCTTCGATCGGCACGAGGGAACGCACCTTGGTCAACAGCACGCGCAACGTGACGAAGCCGCAGGACCCCATGCTCGGGCGCGTCGTCGCCGGGCGATATCGGCTCGAGGCCCGCGCCGGCGAGGGCGGCATGGGCGTGGTCTACCGGGCGCGGCACGTGCTCATCGACCGCGTCGTCGCCCTCAAGCTGATCCGCCCGGACCTCCGGGGCGAGACGCACCTCCGCGCGTGGATGCTCCGCGAGGCCCGCGCCGCGAACCGCGTCGATCACGCGCACATCATCGACATCCACGACATCGGCGAGACGGAGGAGGGCGAGCTCTATCTCGTGATGGAGTACCTCGTCGGGACCTCGCTCTCGAGCGAGCTCGCGAAGGGCCCCATGCCGCTCGCGCGTGCGGTCGACATCCTCGAGCAGATGTGCGCCGCGCTCGCCCGCGCGCACGACCTCGGCGTCGTCCACCGGGACCTGAAGAGCGACAACATCCTCCTGTCCTCTCGCGGAGGACGGAAGGACTTCGTGAAGATCCTCGACTTCGGCCTCGCGCACCTCGCGATGGACCCGCGCCTCGCCCCGAAGGGCGCGGTGTTCGGGACGCCGGAGTACATGTCCCCGGAGCAGGCGCGCGGCGAGGAGGCGGGGCCCCCGAGCGATCTCTACGCGCTCGGCGTCCTCTTCTTCGAGATGTTGACGGGCCAGCTCCCCTTCCGCTCGAACGACCGCGACACATTGCTCGAGATGCAGCGCACGGCGCCGCCGCCGAAGCCGAGCGCGATCAAGCCGGACACCCTCCCCGCCGCGGAGAGCATCGTCCTCAAGCTCCTCGAGAAGGAGCGCCGCAAGCGCTACCAGGACGCGCACCACCTCCACGAGGAGCTGAAAGCGCTCCAGCGGTCGCTCCCCGCGACCCCGTGGGAGGTGCAGTCGAGCCCCGAGAACGCGGCGCCTCCGCCTCCTCCGCCGCCGCAGTCTCCGGGCGTCATCGAGTGGGCGAACCGGGCGGCCCTCTTCTCCCGGATGGTGTCGCGCGTGTACCCGACGGGGAACATCCCCCCCGAGATCCAGACCGGGATGGTCCAGGCGTGGGATCTCGCGTCCCGCGCGACGCGCCTCGAGGGAGAGGTCGCGAGCCACACGCGGAAGCTCGAGTCGCTCGAGCGCCGTGGTCGCGCGCTCCGCGCGGAGATCGGTCGTAAGGTCGAGGAGCTCGCCCACGAGGAGTCGCGCGCGCTGCGCGACGCCGCGGGCGAGCAGCAGGAGGCCGCGAAGCTCCGCGAGCTCGTGCTGGTCGCCGAGCGCGCCGCGGGGACCGCGAAGTCGCAAGCCGATCAGGCGGCGCAGCAGAGCGGCAGCGGCGGAGCCCTCCGCGCGATCTACGAGCGCGCTGGCGCCGCGGCCGCCCTCCTCGACGCGCGGCGCGAGGCGCTCTCCGAGCGCGAGCAGAAGGCCCAGGTGAAGGACCAGCAGGCGCGCGATCTCCGGCGTCAGATCGAGGAGCTCCGCGCGCAGCTCGCGCGGTACGCCGAAGCGCTCGAGGAGGATCTCGCCGCCGGTCGCGAGAAGGTCGCGTCGCGCACGCGCGAAGGCCTGAGCTTCGAGAAGGCGTTCAGCGACGTCTCGACGCTCCTCTTGAACCACCTCAAGACGAAGCCCGAAGCCCGCGATCTCATCCAGGAGCTGATGTCGAACATGCTCGCGGGCGTGCAGGGAAGCGCGCAGCGCCCGATGAGCCCGGGCGGACCCGAGAGCCGCGGTCCGTAGCCGGCCCGGGAACTTCGGCTCGCCGAGGGAGTCGCACCTTCCGTGAGACGCTCGCGGCTTTCGTGGATCGCCGTCGCCGCCGCCCTGGGAGGCTGCGCGGGCGGCCCGACGCGCCCTCCGAGCACGGCAGAGGTGCGGGTCTCTGCTCCGGCGAAGACAGCGACGGCCGGCCGGACGGCGCGCCCGCCGGCGAAGGCCGCCCGGCAGCCGGACGAGGAAGATCGGGCCGTGCCGTGTCGGACTGGCACGAGCGAGCACGCCGCCGCCGAGTCCACGATCGACGTGATCGACACGCAGATCACGGCGCTCCCTCCCGCGGGGGATCCGAAGCCCGTCGAGCGTTCGCTCACCGCGCTCCTCCAGACCCCGTGCTTCGCCCTCGCGAGGGGCGACGGCGGGGACGAAGGCGACCTCGTCTTCGACGCTCCCTTGTCCCTCCAGCGATGGTGGAGCGACGGCGGCGAGGCGTGGGTCCGTCACTTCCTCGAGCTCTCGGGCGCGCCCGGAGAGCCGAACGATCCGGTCTGGAGCTGGGTGCCCCCGACGCCCCGTACCGCCCTCACGCGCGAGTCGAAGGGCGCGGGCGCGCTCCTCCCTCTCCTGTGTCCCGCGAAGGACGAGACGTGCGGGCGCGAGACGCTCGGCTGGCAGAGGCGCGCCGAGAGCGCCTTCGACGCGCATGCGCGGGCACGCCTGCGCGGCGACGAAGCCGCCGTCGACGACCCGCTCGAGCACTGCCGCTCGAAGGCGAGCGCCGCGCCCGAGGAGACCCGCTACGACGCCTGGCGAGAGTGCCTCGGGAGCACGACGCCGCACGTCGACGCTCTCCCCCTCGGCCGCTTCCGCGCGCCGACAGACGGGTGGCTCGTCCTCCGCGGTCGACGCGGTCACTACGCCTTCTGCGACGAGGTCCGCGCGTACGATCTCGCGACCGGGAGCGCATGGACGAACGGGACCTGCTCGCGCCTCGCGCTTCGCGACGACGGCTCGGTGGACGGGGCCGCGACGAACGCGCAGCGCGTCCCGCAGACGACCATCGGACGCCTCCCCCTCGAGAACCTGCGCGAGGCCGCCCTCCTCACGTTGCTCTCGCCGCACGCGCAGACCAAGGTCGTGCGGGAAGGCTACGCCCGCGCGCTCCCGGCCGACGTCACCCCCGTCCGGACCGGGTTCACCGTCCATGGCCTCGGCATGTCGGCGACGGTCTCGAGCGGACAGACGACGCTCGCGTGGAGCTGGGTCGTGAAAGGCGCGACGGTCGCCTCGGGGGAGCTCACGTTCCCGAACGACTTCAACGACGCCGTCCGCGACCACGCCGTGAGCCTCCTCCAGATCGCGGAGGCGGCCTTCACGCCGCTCGCGCCGGCCGAGTGCGCCGCGGGAGCTCCCCCGTCTTCGCTGCCGTTCGACGTCAAGCGCGCGCGGATCTGCGGCAGAGGCGGCGCGCGCTGACCTCGGTCAAGCGAGCTTGGCGCTCAGGAAGGCCTTCAGCTTGATGAGCGTCTTCACGTCGCGCGTGAAGCTCGGCACCTGGTAGTCCTTGGCCCAGGCCGTCACCTCGGCGAGGAACGAGGCCCGCATCGACTCGTCGGTGAGGATGTCCTCCACCGTCCGCCCCCGCGCGGCGCCCTTCTTCAGCCCGCGAACGTAGGTCACGAGGCGCGCGTAGTCCTCGCCGAGGAACTCCTCGACCTGCTTCGCGTCGTCCGCGAGGCGACCGACGACGCCGTCCTTCACCGCGGGGTTCGCCTCGCACGCCAGCGCGGAGGCCACGCGGATCACGAACGCGTCGTCGCAGAAGCCGAGGTCGTCGATACCGTCGGGGATGAGGTCGAGCGACTTGAAGATGTAGTTGAGCCCCGACGCGACGAGCCGCCTCGTCTCCTCGTCCTCCTCCGGCTTGCCGACGACGGCGCCGAGCGCGCCAGCGTCTTCCCCGAGGGTGCGAAGCCAGGAGGGGAACACGTCGAGGTAGCGCGTGAGCTGGGCGTTGTCGGTCGTCATGGCGACCACGGAGGCTATCCCAGGAGCCTCCACTCCCTCAATGCATGCGTGCGGAGGCGTGACCGAGGAGGAACCCGGCCGCGAGGGCGGTCACGACGAGGAGCGCGACGATCCACGGCGCGACGCCGCGGCGGGCGCCGTACGCGCTCAGCATGGGCAGGTTCTCGGACGGCAGCGTGCCCGAGGCGATCACGACCTGCGGCGCCGGGGGCTGGGAGAGGAGGCGTCCCTTCGGGCTCGCCAGCGTTCCGCTCGGACCGGGCCCGTTCTCGTCCGCCGCCGGCGGCAAGGTCGCCATCGTGGGCGCCGCGTCGCGGACGGCCTGCGAGTGCGACGGCGGCTTCATCGACGGCGCGGCGAGGAAGACGCTCGGCACGTCGGGCAGGCGACTCAGGGGATGGGCCGGGAGCGCCGCCCCCTGCTGCGTCGCGGGCGCGCCGGCCGTCTGCGAGGACGAGGCGCCGGAGGCCCCCCCCTCCGCGCCGATCGCCGCCGAGAGCGCGCGCGCCATCTCGAGCGCGGATCCGAACCGCTGCGTGCGGTCCTTCTGCATGGCGAGCTGGACGAACGCCGAGAGCCGGGCGAGCGACGGGTCGACGTGCTCGAGCGGCGGCGGCGTCGCGTTGAGGACGGCGGCGAGCCGCGCGTACTCCGTCGGCGCAGGGAACGCGATCCGTCCCGTGAGCATCTCGTAGAGCATCACGCCCGCGCTCCAGAGGTCCGAGCGCGCGTCGACCTCCTTCGCGTTCTTGATCTGCTCCGGGCTCATGTACGCCGGCGTCCCGAGGAGCGCGCCGGTCTTCGTCTTCTGGCCCATGCCGCCGGCCACATCCATGACCTTGGCGATCCCGAAGTCGAGGATCTTGGCGCAAAACGATCCGTTCGGCTCCCGCGCGAGGAAGACGTTCTCGGGCTTGAGATCGCGGTGGACGACGCCCTGGGCGTGCGCCGCGCCGAGCCCCGCGAGGATGCCCTGCAGGATGGGCGCCGCCTGCATCATCGGCACGCGCACGCCCGAACGCGTGTACGCGCTGAGGGGCACGCCCTCGAGCCGCTCCATCACGATGTATGGGCTCCCGTCCTCCGCCTCGGCGGCGCCTTCCACACGGACGATGTTCGGGTGGATGAGCCGCTGGCACATCCGCCCTTCGTCGAGGAAGCGCGCCTTGATCTCGTCGTCGCCGAGCCAGTCGACGGCGAGGATCTTGATGGCGACCGTGCGGTTGTCGTCGAGCGTCTGCGCCTCGTACACGGAGCCCATCCCGCCCGTCCCGATGAGGCGTACGAGCCGGAAGCGGCGCGAGAGGATCGCGCCGGACAGATCCGCGGTCGGGCTGGGTTCCGCCGTCACGGGTCCATCCTAGGCCTTCACGCGCGGAGCGTCGCCCCGAAGCGCGCGGAGACCTCCTTCACGACGTTCGCGTGGGCGAGGTCGACCTCGGCGTCCTTCAGCGTGCGATCCGGAGCGCGATACACGATCCGAAACGCGAGGTTCGAGTGTCCTTCCGGGACCGGCGCTCCGACGAAGCGGTCGAAGAGGTGGACGTCCTCGGCGAGCGGTCCAGCAGCGGCCCGGACGGCCGCCTCGACTTCGCCGGCCGCGATGCCGTCCTTCACGACGAGCGCGATGTCGCGCGGGCTCGCCGGGAAGCGAGCGATGGGCGCGTAGGCGGGGAGCTTGGGGCCGGCGACGAACGGATCGAGCTCCATCTCGAGGACGAGCACTTCGCCGTCGAGCTCGAGGGCGTCTGCAGCATCCGGATGGAGGATGCCGAACGTGCCGACCTCGCTGCCGGAGACGCGGATCACGCCAGCCCCGCGCGGGTGGAGGTGGCGAGGGGCTCTCCCCGGCTCGAACGGCGACGCCTCGGCGCGCACGCCGGCGAGGCGGCTCGCGAGCTCGAGCGCGTAGCCCTTCATGTCCCAGACGTCGTGGGGCAGAGCGGGCGTGAGCCATGCGGGGCGGTCGCCCGCGAGCACGACCGCGATCCGGAGACGCTCGTCGGGGAGCGTCTCGTCCTTCGGGCGCGGCGGCGTCGTGCTCGTCGCCCTCCCGCCTTCGCGGGCGAGGAAGACGGGCCCGACCGTGAACTCCTTCACGTTGCGCTCGCCGTGACGGCGCGCGTGGAGGACCGCGTCGAGGAGACCCGGGAGCAGGGTCGTCCGCATCACGACCTGATGGTCGGCGAGCGGATTCGCGAGGACGACGGTCGGCTCCGGGGCGTGGAGGGCGAGGAGCGCCTTCCGGGACGTGAAGCTGAAGGTGATCGCCTCCGAGAGACCGAGCGCGACGGCAAGAGCCCGCGCGCGCGAGGCGAGCTCCTCGCGCCCGCCGACGTCGCGCGTGGCGCGGACGGCCGGGAGCTCGGCCGGGACGGCGTCGATGCCGAACACGTTGATGACCTCCTCGACGAGATCGACCTCGCGCGAGAGGTCGGGACGGTGCGTCGGCGCGAGGACCGTCACGGACGACTCCGTCCGCGCGGTGATGGTGCACCCGAGGCGCTCGAGGATCGCGCACGCCTCCGCGAAGGGGACGCGGATCCCGAGGAGATCGTCGACGCGGTGTGAGCGGAGGGAGATGCTCCTCCGAGCGGGTGGCGTCGGCTCGGCCGAGATCCGTGCTCCCTGCACGTGGATCTGCCCCCGCGTCGCCGCGGCGCCCGCGAGCGCGCACGTGAGGGACACGGCGCGCGCGAGCACGTGCGCGACGTCGCCCGGGTCGACGCCGCGCTCGAAGCGATGGCTCGACTCGGTGTGCATCCCGTTCCGTCGTGCCGTGCGGCGGACGCCGCGGGGCTCGAACCAGGCCACCTCGAAGAGGACCCGCTTCGTCGTCTCGCGGATCTCGCTGTCTTCCCCGCCCATGATCCCGGCGAGAGCGGTCGGCCCCTCACCGTCGCAGATGAGGAGATCGTCGACCTCCAGCTTGCGCGCGATGCCGTCGAGCGTCGTCATCGTCTCCCCCGCCTTCGCGCGGCGGACGACGATGGCGGGCTTCCCCACGGGGCGCACGCGATCGAGATCGAACGCGTGCATCGGGTGTCCCCACTCGAGCATGACGAGGTTCGTGACGTCGACGACGTTCGAGATCGAGCGGACACCGAGCGCCTGGAGGCGGTACCTCACCGCCGGCGGCGAGGGGCCGATCGTGACGTCGACCGCGCCGGCTGCCCCGTAGTGGGGGCATCGCTCGCCGTCGTCGACGCGGATCGTGACGAGGTCCGTCGTCGCGACCGCGCTCGAAGCCGGCTCTGGGGCCACGGGCAACGCGAAGGGAAAGCCGTACACCGCAGAGAGCTGACGGGCGAGGCCGATGTGGCCGAGCCCGTCGGGACGGTTCGGCGTGAGGTTCACCTCGAGCACCGTGTCCCGCGCGTTCGGCACGGCCTCCACGAAGCGTGTCCCGGGCGCGGCGAAGCCCTTCGGGAAGACGAGGATGCCGCCGCCGTCCTCGCCCAGCCCGAGCTCGGACTCGGAGCACAGCATGCCCTCGCTCTCGACGCCTCCGATCGCGCGCTTCGCGATGACGAGACCCGCCGCCGGCAACTTCGCGCCGAGCGGGGCGAGGACGACCATGCCGCCCGGCTCCGGGACGTTCGGCGCGCCGCAGACGACCTCCTGCTGCCCGGCCTCGGGGGGCTCTCTGCCCCCCGCCCCCCCGGAGCCGCGATCGACGGTGACGAGGCGGAGCCCGCTCTTCGTCGGGTGCGGACGCACGGAGACGACGGCGGCGAGGAGGCACGCCTCCGCGCCCTCGCCGAACTCGGTGATCCCCTCGACCTCGATCCCGGAGCCGGTGAGGCGCGCGGCGATCTCCCGTGGAGACTCGGTGAGCTGCGGAACGAGCTCGCGCAGCCACGTGATGGAAGCCTTCATGGTCGTCTTCTTTCAGAACTGCGCCAGAAATCTCGGATCGTTCTCGAAGAGGAGCTTGATGCTCGGGATGCCGTACCGGAGCATCGCGATGCGCTCGAGCCCCATCCCCAGCGCGAAGCCCGACCACTTCTCGGGGTCGATCCCGCAGTTCTCGAAGACGACGGGGTGGATCATCCCGCAGCCGAGCACCTCGATCCAGCCGGTGTGCTTGCAGAGGCTGCATCCCGCACGCGTTCCGTCGGGTTGCTTGCAGAAGACGCAGCCGATGTCGACCTCCGCGCCGGGCTCGACGAACGGGAAGTAGCTCGGGCGGAGGCGAACGGGGGTGCCCGGCCCGTAGAGCCGCTCGGCGAACTCGGCGAGGACGCCCTTCAAGTGCGCGAGGGTCACCTTCTCGTCCACGAGGAACGCCTCGATCTGGTGGAACATCGGCGAGTGCGTCGCGTCGTCGTCGCGTCGGTAGACCGTGCCGGGCGCGATGAAGGCCATCGGCGGCTTCTGCGCGAGCATCGCGCGGACCTGGATGTTCGACGTGTGCGTGCGGAGGAGGTGCCCGCCCTTCGTCCAGAAGCTGTCCTGCATGTCCGTCGCCGGGTGGTCCGGCGGGAAGCCGAGCATCGAGAAGTTGTTCTCCTCGTGCTCGATGTCCGGCCCGTCGAAGACCGCGAAGCCGAGGCTCCGGAAGACGGCGACGACGTCCTCGCGCACCGCCGTGATCGGGTGCCTGTGCCCTCTGCCCGCGGGGACGCGCGCCGGCAGCGTCAAGTCGAACGGAGGAGCCTCGAGCTCCACCTGGCGCGCCCTCGCGCGGAGCTCGCCGAGCGCGGTCTGGAAGCCGACCTCGACCTCCTGGCGGAGCGCATTGACCTTCTCGCCGATCGCCTTGCGGCTCTCGGGCGGCGCCTTGCCGAGGCCGGAGAGGATCGCGGTGAGCTCGCCCTTCTTCCCGAGGATCTTCGCGTTCTCGTCGCGGAGCGCCTGTTCGGTCGATGCGGCCCGGAAGCGCGGGAGGTAGCCCGCGCGGATCCTCTGGATGGCTCCGTCGATCTCGGCCGTCGCGTCGGCGCTCGCGCTGGAGGTCATGACCGCTGCTTCCTAGCACACAAGAGCGCCCAAAGGACTCGGAGGAGGCCATGTTCCCAGGTACCCTGGAGGCGTGGATCGCGAGCTCTCCCTGACGTTCCCCGCGGAGCCGCCGGCGCTCCGTAGCCGACCCCGGCTCGTGTGGTCCGATCTGACGGGCGCGCACACGGTCGACCTCGACGGCGCGGCCGTGCTCGGCTCGGCCGAGCGCAGCGAGGTCGTCGTCACCGACAAGTCCGTCTCGCGCATCCACGCGGAGCTCGCGCCGCGCGAGGACGGGCTCTGGATCCGTGACCTCGGGAGCCGGAACGGAACGTACGTCGCGGGCGTCAAGGTCGATCGCGCGCGGGTGCCGAGCGGAGCCGTCGTCCGGGTCGGCACGACGGACATGATCGTCACGTACGGCACGCCGCGCGCGCCGGATCTCCTCTGGCCCGAGACGCAGTTCCAGGGGATGGTCGCGAGGTCGGCGGCGATGCGCGAGGTCTTCGCGCAGGTCGCGCACCTCGCGCGCTCGTCGATCTCCGTCGTCCTCCACGGCGAGATGGGGACCGGCAAGCGCGCCCTCGCGCGAGCGCTCCACGACCTTTCGTCGCATCGCGAGCACCCCTTCGTCGTCGTCGACTGCGCCGCGCTCCCCGAGGGGATGCGGGCCGTCGAGCAGGTGGACGACGCGCTCCGCCTCGCCGAAGGCGGCACCCTCCTCCTCGACGAGGTGGGCGACCTCGCTCCCGCGCTCCAGCGCGAGGTCTTCGGCGCGCTCCTCGCGGACGCGTTCCGCCCGATCGTCACGAGCACGCGCGATCTCCGCGAGCTCACGAACCAGGGCGCCTTCCGCGAGGACCTCTATTTCCGCCTCGCGGGCGCGACCATCGTGGTGCCTCCGCTCCGGCAGCGGCTCGTCGACCTCGACATCCTCCTCGCTCGGTTCCTGGGCGACGACGCGGCGCTCCTCCACCAGGATCTCGTCGCGGACCTGTCGCGCCTCCGCTGGACGGGCAACGTTCGCGAGCTCCAGCTCTTCGTCGAGACGCTGCGCGCGACGAAGGACGTGAGCGCCGTGCGCGTCCCCGAGACGCAGTCGTGGGACGTCGTCGGCGAGACGCGCGATCTCTTCGAGAAGACGACCGAGATCAAGGCGCTCCCCGACCCCGGGCTCGAGTCGCCACACTCCCCGGTGCCGGTGCCCGGCTCCGGCCCCCTCCAGACGGTGCTGCCTCCCGGCCTCGAACCCTGGTTCGAGATCGGCTTCAAGGAGTTCCGGGAGAAGTGGATCGAGCTCGGCGAGAGGGAATATCTGCGTCGCCTGATGCTCCGCACCCACCGCTCGAGCAGCCTCGCGTCGCGGGAGGCCGGCCTCGAGCGCACGTACCTCTACAGGCTCATCAAGAAGCACGGCGTCTGACGCGGTTCGGGTATCCTCCGCCTCATGTCCGGAGCCCCCGACGCCCAGGCCTCCCGCGGTCTCGAAGATGCCCCGCCGCGCGCGAGCCCCCACCTGAGCTGGACGGACGGCACGGGTCCGCACGGGCTCGATCTGCGCGACGCGCGCACGCTCGGCTCCGCCCCCGGCCTCGGCGTCAGCGTCGTCGACCGCGCGGTCTCCCGGGTCCACGCCGAGCTCGTCGCGAGAGAGGACGGGCTCTGGGTGCGAGATCTCGAGAGCCGCAACGGCACCTACGTGGCCGGCGTCAAGGTGCAGGATGCACGCGTCCCGAACGGAGCCGTCCTCCGCGTGGGCGCGACCGAGATCACGGTGACGTACGGCTCGCCGCTCCGGCCGATGGATCTCTGGCCCGAGCCAGGGTTCGGGCAGCTCGTAGGGGGCTCCGCCGTGATGCGCGAGCTCTTCGCGCAGCTCGACAAGCTCGCGCGCACGGACGGGGCGGTCCTCGTGACGGGGGAGCCGGGAACGGGGAAGGGCGCGGTCGCGCGCGCCCTCCACGACGCGTCGCCGCGCGCCGACAAGCCCTTCGTCGTCGTCGAGTGTCAGGCGTTCGCTTCGATGATGCTCGACGGCGAGATCTTCGGCCGTGCCACCGACGAGCGTCTCGGCGCGATCGAGAACGCCGAGGGCGGTACGCTGTTCCTCGACGACGCTTCGGAGCTCCCACTCGCCGTGCAGCAGAAGCTCGCGCGCGTGCTCGAGACGAAGTCGACGCAGCGGGTGGGTGAGGCCGGCGCCGGGCGGCCGTTCGACGTGCGCCTGGTCACGGCGTCGTCGCGCGATCTGCGCGTGATGGTGAACCGCGGGACCTTCCGCGAGGACCTCTACCTCCGCCTCGCCGGAACGACGGTGACGGTGCCTCCCTTGCGCGATCGCATGGTGGATGTCCCGCTCCTCGTCGAGCGCTTCCTCGCGGGGCAGCCTGCCGGGCCGGACCTCGCGGCCGAGCTCGCGAAGCTGCCGTGGCCGGGGAACGTGCAGGAGCTCAAGGTCGTCGTCGAGCGGATGGGCGGCGCTGCCGATCGCGTCGCGCTCCTGTCCGAGTCGACCGGCGGCGACGCGCCGACGATGGACATGACCGGCCGCGGGGCGCCCGGCCTGCCCTCCGGGGCCCTCCCGCTCGATCCGGGGGACGCGCCCGGGACGCCCGCAGGCTCGACCGAAGAGCCGATGCCGAGGTTCCTCGAGCCGTGGTTCGGTGCAGGTTACAAGGATTTTCGCGAGCGGTGGCAGGACCTCGGCGAGCGCGAGTACCTGAAGCGGCTCATGCTCCGGACGGGGCGGATCAGCTCCGTCGCCTCGCGCGAGAGCGGGCTCGATCGGACGTACCTCTATCGCCTCCTCAAGAAGCACGGCGTGTGAGGCGGCTCACGTCGCACCTCCTCCTCGTCGCTCTCGCGGCCGCCGCATGGGTCGGCTGCGGGAGCGAGAAGAGGACGTGCCGTGTGAACGACCAGTGCTTCGCCTGCCCCGACGAGGCAGCCGTGGCGAAGTGCAAGGCCGACCCCACGCGCTCGCGCTGCAAGTGGACGCCGATGTCCGACTGCGAGGGCAAGGCGCGCTGAGCCGTGCTCGCCCGGCGCGTGATCTTCTTCGGGCTCGCGGGGGTGATCGGCGGTCTCCTCCTCCGACTCGCGTGCGTCGGGCTCGCGCCGGGAGGCCTCACCGCGTGGAAGGTCCTCGTGCTCGTGGGGTTCGGGGGGAACCTGCCGTGGTCGGCCATCTCCGCGGCGAACGCGCTCATCGGTGTCGCCCTCCGTCTCGGGTGCCGCGATCCGGCCCTCGCCGTGCTGCCGGCGTTCCGGCGCGCTCCGCCTCCGCCGCGCGTCCGCACGGCCGTCGTCGTCCCCGTGCGCGACGAGGAGCTCGCGCGCGTGCTGCCGCCCCTCGGCGCGCTCCTCGACGGACTGCCCGAGGCGACCTTCTCGCTGTGGATCCTCTCCGACACCACCTCGGCCGCGCGCGCTCGAGGAGAGGACGCCGCGCTCGAGGCCTTCCGCAGCGGACGGCACGACGCGTCACGCATCCATCTCCGGCGGCGCGCCGCGCCCGTCGGGTTCAAGGCCGGCAACGTGATGAGCTTCCTCGACCACGACGCGGGCGACCACGAGCTCTTCGTGTGCCTCGACGCCGACAGCGAGATGTCGCCTGCGGCCGTCCTCCGTCTCGTGGGGGTGATGGAAGCCGACGACCGGATCGCGATCGTGCAGCAGCTCGTCGTCGGCCGCCCGACGCGGGCCCCCTTCGCGCGGCTGTTCCAGTTCGGGATGCGCGCGGGGATGCGGACGTGGGCGACCGGCCAGGCCTTCTGGCAGGGACCCGCTGGCCCCTACTGGGGCCACAACGCGGTCCTCCGCGTCGCGCCCTTCCGTCGCCACGCGCGGCTCGCCCCCCTCCCCGACGGGACGACGCTCCTCAGCCATGATCAGGTCGAGGCCGCCCAGCTCCATGCCGCCGGCTGGAAGGTGATGTGCCTGCCGGAGGAGGAGGGCAGCACCGAGGGGACGCCGCCTTCGCTCCCCGAGTTCGCGGCGCGCGATCGGAGATGGGCGGACGGCAACATGCAGTACCGCGCGCTCTTCTTCCGGCCGGGGCTGACGTGGATGGGGCGCTGGCAGCTCCTGCAGGCGATCCTCCTCTTCCTCGGCTCGCCTCTCTGGGTGCTCGTGCTCCTCGCCTCGACGTGGGGTGCCGTCGACGCGCGGCCCGAGAGCGCCGTCGATCGCACGGCGCTCGCGATCCTCGCCGTCGCCACCGTCCTCGCGACGACGGCGCCGAAGCTGACGGGCTACCTCGAGGTCCTCCTCGTCCCCTCGCTCGCGAGGCGGTACGGAGGGCGCGGGCTCTTCGTCGTCGGCGCGCTGGCCGAGCTCCTCTTCTCCGCGCTCCTCGCGCCCGTGTCCGCCGTCAACCGCAGCCTCGCGGTGGCGGGAGCCCTCGCGCGCCGGACCCCGCGTTGGGCTCCCCAGGATCGGACGGGAGGCCGCGTGCCGCTCGCGCACGCCGCCCGGCTCCTGTGGCCGCACACCCTCCTCGGCGCCGTCGTCGTCGCGGTCGCCGTCGCATGGGCTCCCCGCGCGTGGCCATGCATCGCGCCGTTCGCGGCCGGGCTCGTCCTCGCGGTGCCGTTCTGTGTGGCGACGAGCTCACCGCACCTCGCCGCCGCGCTCGAGCGACGCGGCATCGCGAAGACGCCGGAGGAGCACGCTCAGGGCGGCGTCCTCCGGACGTAGGCGGCGACCTTCGCGCGCGCCTCGACGAGCGAGGCGAGGAGCGTGTCGAGGTCCTCGATCGACTCGAGCTCCGCGAGGAGGCCGTGCAAGAAGAGCGACTCGTCCACCCACTCTCGACGCGGCGTGCTCCCGAGGACGGCCGAGAACGAGAGGCTGCCCGAGATCCCGCCGCGTCCGGGGTCGATCTCGAAGGGGCGGGTCGTGAGCTCGACGTGCTCGACCAGGACGCGCTCGAGGCGCCACGTCGACGCGGTGAGGGTCATCCGCTCGAGCTCCGGCCACGCGCTCTCGGAGACGTCGCAGAGCTCGCGGTACCAGCCGAGGAGGACGCGGGCGGCGGCGCGCCCGTCGCGGAGCGGATGATCCGGCGTGATCACCTCGTCGAGCGCGACGGGCAGCTGGGCGACGAAGTCGCGCTCCCCGCTCGAGAAGTCGAAGTCGAGCTCGGGGAGCAGCGCGAAGCGAGCGCGGAGGAGCTTCACGAAGATCCGGATCTGGTAGAGCACGCCGAGGACGTTGAGCCCGAAGAGGCGGATCGGGTCCGTCTCGGGGACGCGCACCGTCGCGCCGGCGCCCATGAGACCGATGAACGGGCCGCCGACGAACTGCGGCAGATCGAGGTCGAGGAAGCGACCGTCCATCGCGACGTTGTTCTGCGGCGTCCCCCAGTAGACGCCGGCGCGGAAGAAGTCCCGGAAGGTCGCGAGCGTCCGCTCGATCGCCGCCCCGAGCTCCGTGGCGATGCGCGTCGGCGAGATGTCCCCTGGGCGGAGGGCGCGCGTCGGATCGAGGTACTGCGTGAAGAGGAAGAGGAAGTGCACGAGCCCGTCGCGCGACATGAACAGATCCATGTTGTTCATGAGCCAGACGAAGTTCGAGTAGCGCGCGAACGTCGAGCCCTTCACCGTCAGACCCTGGATGCGACGATCGCACGGGAACGCGAGGGCGCCGATCGCGCCGAGCCCGATCTCCGCCTCGTCCGCGTCGCGGAGCGCGGCCTCCTGGTGGCTCCTGAGCGCTGGGTCGAGCGGCGCGAGGAGGAGGCCTTCGCACGGGTTGATCCGATGCGAGAGCCCCTTGGCTTCGAGCACCCAGCTCACGAAGAGCTCGCGGATCGCGGACGTCGTCGCGAGGTGACCGGTCGCGTGCGACTGATCGACGCGCTCGTTCCAGTTCGCGGCGAGCGGCGTCCGGCCGACGCCCTTCAGGTACTTCCCGCGATGGTGCCCGGCGCGCCCCGAGCCGAGCCGTCCGGGGATGACGTAGTCGGGCACGGTCTGGAAGTCGGCGTAGAGGAGCTCGTCCGGCGGGACCGGCTCACGGCGAGCGCCGAAGGGGCCGAGGCGCCCGAGATCCGTGACGACGTTGAACTCGGCGTGCCGCGGCTCGAGCGGCACGAACGCACCTTCCCGGACGGGCACGGGATAGTTCCAGGGATGCAGCTCGTGAGCGTGCGTCATCGCGACTCCGGTTCTCGAGGCAGCGGGCCAGCGTACAGATCCTCGTGTCCGACACGGAGGCGAGACTCGCCGCGCCTCACGAAGTGCTTGCGGCGGGCGAGCCACGGGCCCGCCGCCGCGCAGCCCGCCTCGCTCGCGGCCGCGGCGATGCCGGCGAGCAGAGCCTCCTGGATCGCGACGTCGCGGTCGAGCTCCCAGTCGCTCGTCCTCCGCTCGACGTCGAGCCCGTGGCCGGCGAGCCGCGCGGCGAGGTGGGCGGCAGCGGCAGGACCGAGCGCCGGGCCGAGGCCCTTCTCCCGTCGCATGTGCGCGTGGAACGCGGCGAGCACCTCGCGATCGGCGGCGTCCTCCGGCGCGAGGACGTGGCGTCCGTCGACGCTGAGCGTCGCGAGGAGGAGGCATCCGCTCTCTGCGACGGACGCGGCGAGCTCGTCGAGCCAGACCTCGCCCGCGAGATCGAGGAGGGCCGAGGTCACGACCGCGTGCGCGCCGGCGATCGCTCGCGAGAGGTCGCGAGCGAGCGGCACGACGTCCCACGTCACCTCGACCTCGAACGACGACGCCACGAGCCGGAGCGCGGACGACGTCGACGTCACGTGCGCCTCGTTCGCGCCCGCCCAGCCTGCGATCACGCCGGGGAGCGCGTCGAGGTGAGCCACGTCGTGATCGACGAGGTGCCAGCGCTGGTGCCCGCCGAGACGAGGCGCGAGGTGGAGGAGGTTTCCGCCCCGCCCCGCGCCGAGATCCACGATGCGCGCGCCCTCCGGCAGCGCGCGCCGGAGACGCTCCTCCAGAGCGACGCTCCGCGCGGCGGAGTCGTGAGGTGCGCGAAGCGCGAGCCAGCGAGCGGCGAAGGTCTCGCCGCTCATGCGATCCCGATCGCGCGCGCGAAGGCCGCCCCTTGCTCCGGCCAGCGCGGAAGGCGCTCGCGCGCGGCGAGCGCTCCCCGGCGGAGGCGTGCCACGACGCCGGGGTCCGAGAGCACCGCGCGGAGCGCGCCACGCAGCGCCGGAGCCGAGCCGGGCGCGACGAGGAGCCCCGCGTCCGCCGGGACCACATCCGGGATCGCGCCTGCCGTCGTCGACACGATCGGGAGCCCGCGCGCGAGCGCCTCGGCGAGGACCATGCCGTAACCCTCGTGGTGGGACGCGAGCACGAAGACGTCCGCGTCGGCGTAGAGCCGGGCGAGACCCTCGTCGTCGACCTCGCCGAGGAGGTCTATGCGGGCGCCGAGCCCCGCGGCGTCGATCTGCGCGCGGAGCGCGTCGACGCAGGCGCGGTCGCGGGCCGTGCTGCCGGCACACACGAGGTGGAAGGGCAGGTCGCGGAGCTCGGCGAGCGCGGACACGAGGAGCGCGTGGCCCTTCCTCGGTGTGATCGTCGCGGCGCAGAGGAGGCGCCCGCCGCGCGGGGACGGGGCCGACACCGGCGAGGGGTCCGTCCCCGGGAGGACCACCGTGATGCGGTCGCCGAGGACCCCGGAGGCTTCGAGCTCTCTGGCGGTCGTCGGGCTCGTCACGATCACGCGACGCGCGACGGCGAGGAGCGCACCCTCGACCTCCGCCAGCGCGGCGGCGTCTCGGGGGGAGAGCCCGGTCTCGCGCGCGAGGGGGTGGTGGACGAGCGCGACGAACCCTCGCTCCGCGAGCGACGCGCGAAAGCGGGCGAACGCCGGCAGCGCGAGACCGTCGACGACGAGGAGCGCGGCCGGATCGAAGGCGAGGCACGCCCCCGCCGACGCGACGGCCGCCCTGTCGACCAACGGGAACGCCCCGGCGAGCTCGCTCACGTCCACCCGAGCGCCTCCGGCGCGCAGCTCCGCGACGATGCGTGCGTCATACATATAGCCGCCGGTCCGCTGGGCGAGCGTCCCCGGCACGACGAGGCGGACGGACGAGCTCACCGCGTGACGGGCCCGTCCATCGCGGGCGGGTAAGTGACGACGTGACAGAAGAGCCCGGGACGGCCGCGTGCGAGCTCCGGCATCACCGACGGGAGCGCCTCGAGCGGACACGTGCCCGTGAGGAGCGCATCGAGGCGCGGCTCCGACGCGAGCAGCTCGAGGGCGAGCGCGAGCCGGTCGCGACGCTCCCGGCGTGCCCGGCGCGCAGCCGCGACGTGCCCCACCTGGCTCGACTGGAGGGTGAGCCGGCGGCTGTGGAAGCCCTCCCCGAGCGGCACCGGCACCTGCGCATCGCCATACCAGCTCAGCTCGACGACGAGGGCCTCGAAGCCCGCGATGGAGAGGGCGAGGGCGAGCCCGGCCGGCGTCCCGCTCGCGTGGATGACGACGTCCCGCTCCCCGCGAGCCTCCGCGGGGGCGACGAGACGAAGGCCGAGCGAGCCCAGCGCGCTCTCCTTCGTGGCGTCGACGTCGACGACCTCGAGATCGACGCCAGGGATGCCGCCGGCGAGCGTGGCGCACGCAGCGCCGACGACGCCCGCGCCGATGACGGTCACGCGATCGCCGATGCGGACGGCCGCGTCCCACAGCGCGTTCACCGCCGTCTCGACGTTCGCCGCGAGCACCGCGCGACGCGGCGGCAGCGACGGCGGAAGCGGGACGACGGCCTCGCGCGGCACGACGAAGCGATCCTGGTGCGGATGAAGGCAGAAGACGTGGCGACCGACGAGGTCGGGCGCGCCCTCCAGCACCTCGCCGACCATCGCGTAGCCGTACTTGACGGCGGTGCCGAAGTCGCCGACCTGGAACGGGCACCGCATCGTCGCCTGCTCGCTCGCCGGCACCCTGCCCTCGAAGACCAGGCGCTCCGTACCGCGGCTCACTCCGCTCGCGAGCGCGCGGACGAGGACCTCTCCCTCGCGCGGGGCGCGGAGCTCTTCCTCACGGATCTCGGCGCGCCCTGCCGCGGTGACCCAGAAGCTCCGCGCCGTGCGGGCCACGTCACGCCCCTCCGAGCACGCACTCGACGAGCGTGTCCTCGCCGAGGCGCAGCTGACGCGTCCGCGGACGCATCGCCTCGGAGACCTCCGCGATCTCGGGCAACGCGAGGCTCGGTCGTCCGGACCCCAGGAGGAGCGGAGCGACGGTGAGATAGAGGCGCTCGAGGCACCCTGCCTCGAGGAAGCGCGAGACGGTGACGCCGCCGCCCTCGACGTACACGCGCCGGAGGCCGCGCTCCGCGAGCGCCGTCACGATCGCGCGCGGGTCGAGGATGCCGCGCGCATCCTCCGGGATCGGGAGGACCTCCGCGTCGCCCACGCGCGTCCGTCCGCGGACCCGACTCGCGGACGCGACGACGAGCGTCCTCGCGGCCCCGTCGCTCGCGACGCGCGACGATGCCGGGAGCGACAGGGACGGATCGACGATGACGCGGACCGGATTCGGACCGGCGACGAGCCGGACGGTGAGCTCTGGATCGTCGAGCCGAGCGGTCTCGATCCCGACGACGACGGCGTCGAACAAGGCGCGCATCCGATGCGCATGACGGAGGCCGAGCGAGCCGGACAGCCACTTCGACCCGCCGCGTGCCGTGGCGATACGACCGTCGAGGCTCTGCGCAAGATGCGCAACGGCGCAGGTCTCGGGGAGATCATGGACGAGCGAGTCATAGAGCTCGGAGAGCGCGCGCTCGTCGTCGTCGTCGAGATCTCCCTCGCCCACGGCGGGGCACGCTAGGCCGGCGGCGGGGCGAAGCCAAGCCAGGCGGGGTGCGGACTGCGATCCGTAGCGAGCTGGATCCAGGGATTGGGCAACGAAGGGCCGCGTCGTCGTCGCCCCGGTGACGACATCGTTGACGAAGCTGCCGCGGATGCCGTGGCACACACCATGCTCGAAGGGAGGACATGAAGAAGGAGATGACCCTCGACGCCATCGCCCGCGGGCCCCAGGTCGACCGGTGGCTCGCCGCGGCCGTCCTCGCCTTCGCCGCGGCGACGACGGCCGGCTGCGGGACCGATGGGACGGAAGACGAGGAGGGCACGAGCGCGGACGCCGTGCGGAGCTCTGACGGCTGCATCGACGTCGAGTCGAGCGACATCACGCTCAAGGATGCACCCTCCGGCGGCTACCGGCAGGACGAGGGCCGCACGGACGACCGGCGCGAGGACGCGCCGGGCGGCGGGATCACGCGATGCCGGGACAAGCCTGCGCCCTCGAGCGGCTACGACGACGCGCCGAGCGGCGGCACGCCCCCACCGGCGCGTGAGCCGCGCGGCGACGCCCCGTCCGGCAGTTGGTGGTGATCCGCGTAGCGTCTTGTCCGCGCGTCGAGCCGGCCCCACCATGAGTGGGTGATCTCGCGCTCCACCTCCTGGGTCCTCGCCGCCGCAGTACTCGTCGCCGGACTGAGCGGATGCCAGAGGCCGGCGCTGGCGCCCGAGTCCAGATCCGTGACCGTCACCATCCTGCCGCCGCCGGCGACGTGCGAACGTGTCGCTCTGATCGAGGGGAGAGCAGGAAGCCAGTGGGAGACGCATCCGCTCGCCATCCAGGACGGCGCTCTCCTCACCTACGCGATGAACGATCTTCGGAACCGGGCGTCGTCGGTCGGCGCAAACTACGTCCAGCGCTCGGAGCCGACCCTCTCTGCGCCGTGGGGACGGATCACGAGCGCGGCCTACGCGGGCGTCGCCTACCGCTGCGCGACGGAGGCGCCACCTCCCTCGTAGGCCTCGTCGCGCCGTGCGGCCGACCTCCCCTACCCACGCCGAGCTTTCTCGATGGCCGCGACGTCGATCTTTCGCATCGTCATCATCGCCGAGAAGGCTCGCTGCGCCTCCGCGCCCCCCGCGGCCATCGCCTCCGTGAGCACGCGCGGCGTGATCTGCCACGAGAGACCCCAGCGGTCCTTGCACCAACCGCACTCACTCTCCTTCCCGCCGTTGCCGACGATCGCGTTCCAGTAGCGATCGGTCTCCGCCTGGTCTTCGGTGCTGACCTGGAAGGAGAACGCCTCGCTGTGCTCGAACTGCGGACCGCCGTTGAGACCGAGGCACGGGATCCCGAGCACCGTGAAGTCCACGGTGAGCACGTCGCCCTGCTTGCCTCCCGGGAAGTCGCCGGGCGCCCTGTGGACCGCGCGCAGCTCGCTGTTCGGGAACGTCGCCGCGTAGAAGCGCGCCGCCGCTTCGGCGTCCTTGTCGAACCACAGGCAGATCGTGTTCTTCGCAACCTTCATGGTGTCCTCCTACGACGTCGCCGGAGCCTAACGCGCTGCGGGCCGAGACGGGCATAGCCGTCGTGCCGCACCAGGCTCGCCCCGCTCCGGCGCGCACCGGGCCCCGGCGCCTCGGGTAGCGCGCGTCGTGCCTGCGGTCGACGAGAGAACGGGGTAGGTTGAGTGACCTCCCGATGCCCCCGCGCTTCTTCGCCACGCCGCTGGTCGTGCTCCTCGCCTGCGGCGAGGCCGGCACCGCGTCCTCCCCGGACGCCTCTGCGGACACGGACGCCTCTGCGGAGGCGGACGCGGGACCGCGGCTGACCACCATCCTGCCGAGGCCGAGCCTCGACGGCCTCCGGCCGTGGGTACTCGGCGGAGGAGACCCGGGAACGACGTTCGCCCTCGCCGGCGACGAGCTCGTCGTGAGCGGTCCCCTCCTCGGGTATCTCGCGACGAGCCGGTCGGACCACGGGGAGCTGGTCCTCTCGTTCGCGTGGCGGTGGGTGCAGGACGGGAACAGCGGGATGTTCCTCCACCTCGCCGGCCCGGATCAGATCTGGCCGCGAACCATCGAGGTGCAGCTCCTCCCTGGACAGGCCGGCGCGCTGCTCGCGCTCTCGGGCGCCGAGCTGCGCGAGGCGCCGGGCGGCGCGCTCGTCGCGAGCAAGCCGCGCTTCGCGGGCACGGAGAACCCGAGCGGGCAGTGGAACACGGGCGTCGTCGAGATCGCCGGCGGCATGCTCCGCTTCACGATGAACGGCGTCCTCGCGAACGAGGCCTACGTCGAACCGGGCGCCCGCGGCAGCGTCGCGTTCGAGTCCGAGGGCGGCGAGATCCACTTCCGCGAGACGAGTCTGCTCGAGCCACGCCGCTGAGAACGCGTCAGCCGGCACCGCCGCGCGTCGGGTCCGGCGGCCCTCGGTGGACCGCATAGACGTCCCCGGAGTTCGCGTCGAACGGTAACGCGCGGAGGTAGCGAGCCATCCCCTCCGCATCGATCTCGCGGCCAGGGCCGAGCGCGAGCTCGTGACTCTCGCCGAGCGCCTGACTCGTCGAGAGAGCTCTCCGCTCTTGGTGAACCCCGCGGTGCCGTTGTCCGCCGGGAAGGCCGGCTCGAGATCCGCCGAGACCCTGAGCAGATCGCGGACCGACGGGGCGTCTCCGCGGCGCGGGCCGCGTCGTTCAGAAACGGATCGTGGCCGTCGCGAGGGCTCGCTTGGTCGGACGAGGCCACGCGAGCGCGGTGATCGCCGCCGCCGCAGCGAAGCCGCAGACCACGAACGCAACCGTCGAGACCGTCGCGTCCCGAAAGGCGTCGTCCTGGCGCGTGAGCCCGGCCGGAGGGCAAGCGCCACTCGTGCACAGTGCGTCACGGTCGTCCTTTGCACTCGCCGCGCGGACGCCGAAGAGGGCGCCGACGCCTGCGGCCGCGACCGCGACACCCGCGGCCGCCCAGAAGACGGCCGGCGGCCCCGACCCGGTTGGTGTCGTGGGAGCGACGCGCGCGATCACCGCGTCGCGAGGCGCGGCGGGTGCATCTGCGCGTACGAGCGGAGCGATCGAGACGGTCGTCGTGGCGGGCTCGGACCCGACCTCGATCGCGCGCGTCGCGGTGACGAAGCCGGGACGCGAAGCGTCGAGCACGTGTCTTCCCGGGTCGATCGGGAAGTCGCTGCGCCACGCGGCACGAGGAACCTCCCGCCCGTCGAGCCGCAGGACGAGATCGCTGGCATCGTCCACGGGCTCGAGCCGCACGTGGGCGAGCCTCTTCTCGAGCTCGCTCGCCCTGGCGCGCGCCGTCGCTTCCAGCGCCTTCGCGTCGGCCGTTGCTTTCGTCTTCGCGAGCCGCGCGGCCTCCAGAAACTCGGCCCACGCGGTAGCGGTCTTGCCGTCCGTCTCGTGGCACGCGGCGAGGTTCATCAACGTGCCGAGTCGCGGCGCCAATCGATGGCTGTCCGCGAGCTTCGCGCACGCGCGCGCCGCGTCTCCGGCCTCGAGGAGAGCGCGGCCCTCGCGGAAGAGCGCCTCCGCGAGCACGGCGTCGGGCTCGTCGGCGCGCGCTTCTCTCGCATGTATCGATGCTGACGCGATCGCGATGGAGAAAGCGAAACGGCGCGCAAGCATGGGACGCATCTTAACGCGACGGAGTCGAGGCGCGCGCGTATTCTCGAAGATGCCGTGCCGCCGCCACGCCTCTCACGTGCCCGCCCACGACGTCGAGCTCTCGCCCTCGTCGGGGCCGCGACGGTCGCGCTCGCCGGGTGCGGGGTGATCCTAGGCCTCGACCGGCTGCCGGCAGAGGACGCGAACGCGGAGGACGATGCGTCCGCCGACGCCGCTGCGCCCGCGACGGCGGATGCAGGATATTGCGCGCGCGCCGAGGCCGGGACGCTCTTCTGCGAGGACTTCGACGACGACGGCCCGCCGTTCGCGAGGTGGAAGGGCTTCCTCGGCGCCTTTCCTCCCAGCCGTGCCGAGGACGCCTCGGCGGAGCGCACGACCGACCTCTCCCACACGACGCCGGCATCGCTCCGCGTCCAGGCACGCCGCTCGGGCGCGAGCGCGTACGCATACCTGGTGACGGAGCTCGACGATGTTCGGGGCGCACGCGCGATCGCCATGACGGCGCGGGCGAAGATCCTCGCCTGGACGGACGACCGCGACGCGGCGTTCCTGGATCCGAGCCATCCGAACCCGCGCGCCAACATCTTCGGTATCGCGGCGGCGAAAGGACCGCTCGCCGTGGGCGCGCAGCTCATGTTCTCGTCGCAGCTGCTCGGCGTCTACGCCGGTTCCCTCGCGGACACGGCGGTCACCGACGTCGCCACGGCGCCCTTCGACTACGAGGGGGCGTCTCGCATCGCGTGGATCAGCGTCCACCTCGCAATCGGACAACCGCAAGCGGCGCGCGCCCATGCGGCGACCGCCGGCCGCGAGCCAACGTGCCCCGACGCGCCCGCGGTCGCGATTGTCTGGGCGTCGGTTCCGCTGCGCGACGCGCTCTGCATCCCGGTCGACGCCGTCTTCGCCGACCTCTCGACGCAGGCGCTCGCCGTGAACCTCGGCCTCGGTCTGGGGGACGACGCAACGGCGTCGGTCGCGCTCGACACCTTCCACGTCTGGGGGCTCCCCTGACGAGACGAGATGCTCGCGCCGCGCGGCGCGGTCGCGCTACCTTCGGGGGGTGCCGCCGAAGACCGACGGGAGCGTCACCAAGAGCCGCGATCAGCTGATCGTGTCGCCAGATGGCGCCGTGCTCGCGGTGACGTCCGGCCCGCAGAAGGGTGTGACCTTTCCGATCCCCGGCCAGGTCGGCGGCCAGCTCCGTATCGGCAAGGCGCTGGGGAACGACATCGTCCTCGAGGACGACCTCGTCTCGCGGCAGCACATGTTGCTCGAACGCACTGACGGCGGCCTGCGGGTCCGCGATCTCGACAGCAGGAACGGAGTACGCGTCGGTGGCATCGCCGTGAAGGAGGCACTGGTCGAGCCCGGCTCGCTCATCCAGCTCGGCGACACGGAGCTGCTCGTCCGCGTCGCGGCGCGCGGCGTGGTCGTCCCGCCGAGCGAGTCGGACCGCTTCGTTCATGCGCGCGGACGTAGCCTCGCGATGCGCCGCATCTTCGGGCTCCTCGAGCGCGCCGCGCCAGGCAACGCCACGATCCTCCTCCTCGGCGAGACGGGCACAGGAAAGGACGTCCTCGCGCGAAGCGTGCATGCAGCATCAAAGCGCCACGACCAGGCGTTCGAGGTCGTCGACTGCGGCGCGATCGCGCCGACGCTGATCGAGAGTGAGCTCTTTGGGCACGAGAAGGGGGCGTTCACCGGCGCCTCCACGCAGCACGTGGGCGCGTTCGAGCGTGCGCAGGGTGGCACGCTCTTCCTCGACGAGCTCGGAGAGCTGCCGCTCGCGCTCCAAGCGAAGCTCCTGCGCGCGCTCGAGGCGCGCGAGATCCGACGCGTCGGCGGGAGCAAGGCGCTCCCGGTCAACGTGCGCGTCATCGCGGCGACGATGCGAGACCTCGAGGCCGAGGTCGCCGCAGGCACGTTCCGGCAGGACCTCTACTTCCGGCTCGCCGTCGTCCCCGTCCACGTGCCCCCGCTCCGCGGGCGGCTCGACGACCTCGCGCTGCTCGCAGAATTGCTCCTGCAGTCGGCGAGCGACGCGGCCCCGCTCTCGCTGGGTCCGAAGGCGCTCGCCCAGCTCCGCTCGTACGACTGGCCCGGCAACGTGCGCGAGCTGCGGAACGTGCTCGAGCGCGCCACCGTCCTCGCGCACGCGTGCGGCGAGACGGTGATCGAGGAGGTCGACGTGCGGCCCGGGAAGTCGCCCCTCGCCGTGGCGGCGGCGAGCGCTCTCGCGCACAAGTTCGAGGATGGCGTCACGTACCGCGACGCTCGCAATCGCGCTGAGCACGACTTCGAGATCGCGTTCGTGACCTGGCTGCTCGGACGACACGGTGGCAACATCACCGCCGCTGCACGCGCAGCGCAGATGGACCGGAAGTACCTCGGAGACCTTGCGCGTAAGCACGCCATCCGTGCGCCCGAGGGCTCGAAGACGGAGACCTGATCGACGGCGCGGCCTGAGACGGCGCTTCTTCTCGAGGCGACGTATCCTCTCTCGACATCGCTGGGATCGACCGCGCCGCGAGCTCAGTGCCCGCCGCAGGCAGGGGCGGTTCACTCGCGGTCGGTGGGGATGCCGACGAGCGCGCTCGGGAGCTGGGATGGGGAAGTCCGCTGCGGAGACGGCGTGGTCGCGGCCGGGCTGACGTGAGACGGCACCTCCTTGGAGCGCCGTCGCGCCGGCGCGACCGCCTGACCGCGGGTCCCCAGCGGGGGGACCACCTCGGGCTTCGGCGCCTCGCTCGCAGGCGCGACGGGAGGGTCGACGGTGGGGAGCGGCAAGCGCGACGGCGGGTCGGCCGCGACCCGCTGCAAGGGCGACGGGGACGGGGACGGGGACGGGGACGACGGGTCGCGTCGTCCCGACACGAACACGGTGGCGGCGAGCGCCAGGGCGACACTCGCGCCCCAGAGCGTTCGTCGTCGATGCCCCCGGGCACGTGAGCTCGCAGCCGCCGGCCTCGCGACGCCACCCTCGAAAGAGGACACGTGGGGATCTCCGGTGCTCGGCGGAGCGGGACGGGTCGGCTCGGGCTCGAGAGCACGTGGCTCGCGCGAATGCGGCGGCGCGAGCGAGCGGCCGAGCCGCGAGGCGTGGCTCGTGCTGGCGAGCTCCACGGCCGCGCGACATGCCTTCCTCCGAGCGATGCACTCCCCGAGCTCTGTGCACAAGACGGCCGCGACGTCGCTCGGCGACGCGCGGCCGAGCACCTGCTCCACGGCGGTGGCCATGGCGGCCGCCGTTGGATAGCGGGCAGCAGGATCGCTCGCCAGCGCCCGGCGTGCGACGGCGTCGACCTCGGGTGTCAGCTCGGAGTTCACCTCGTCGACCCGGGGGATCTCGCCGTAGAGGATGTTCGCCACGGTCGCCGCGACCTCGTCGGCATAGTGCAGTCGCCGACCCGCGAGGCACTCCCAGAGCACGACGCCGGCCGCGTAGATGTCCGTCTGCGACGAGAGTGTCTCCCCACGCGCTTGCTCGGGAGCCATGTAGGCGAACTTGCCCTTCAGCTCGCCTTGCTGCGTGGACTGCATCCGCCCCGCGGCTTTGGCGACCCCGAAGTCTGCCAGTCGCGCGACGCCGTCCGTGCCGACGAGCACGTTCGAGGGCGAGACGTCGCGATGGATGAGGTCGAGAGGGGTACCGTCCTCGGCGCACGCGCGGTGCGCCGCGTCCAGCCCCTCGAGCATGTCCACCACCAGGGCGCCGACGACGCGCGGCGAGAGCTTCCCCCCGCGCGCCGAGACCGTGCGAAAGAGCTCCGCGAGCGATGCGCCCTCGACGTACTCCATCACGAGGACGAGCTCGCCGTCCTCCTCGACGACGTCGAGCACGCTCACGACCTTCGGGTGCCGGATACGCGTCGAGAGCCAAGCCTCGTCGCGCATCATCGGCATCGCGTCCGAGTGGCGCGCGAGGTGTCCGTGCATCCGCTTGACGGCGACGACGCGCGCGAAGCCGGAGGCGCCCTCTTGCTTGGCCAGATAGACCGTGGCCACACCTCCGGCCGCGATCTCGTCGTACAGGACGTACCGTCCGATCCGGCCGACGCACGGCGTCAAGCTGTCCACCTCCGACGGCACCCCCAGACGGTAGCGCGGAACGTGCCTCTCCGGCGAACCGCCCGGCGCCTCATGAGCTCTTCGTCGCGCGATCACCCTCCGCGCCGCGGACACGCGCGGCAGCGAGACGAGGCCGGCGAGACGGGCGAGACGTCCGCTCGCAGACCGAGAGGGCCGCCGAACGCTCGCGTCGGCCGCCGCCGGACACGGGCAGCGCGCGGGCCCCGTCGACGGTCCCGCTGCCGCGGTTCGTCCGCCAGGTAAACGCGAGACAGGATCGATCCAAGAGGCCGTCGCGTCGTGGAGCCGAGCCGTCAGTCGACGACGCCCGGGAGTCGAAGAGCGTGGGCCGACGCGACGGCATCCGACGGCGAGGCGATGAAGACCCCCAGCGTCGGGAAGTACCGGAATCGACCGCGCGTCGGCTTCGCGTCGGTCGGCGCGAGGATCGGCGCGTGGTTGGGGTACTCCAGACGGGTGCAGCGGAACGTGTCGACATCGAGGATGTAAACGGCGCCTCCCTGATTGGGCCAACCTACGAACCGATCGAGGACAGGATCGTAGGCCAACCCTGGTGCGTCCGCGTCGAGGAGCGGGCCGCACGTCGGCCGCGCATCGTCCGTCCTGTTCTCCACGCTGTACCCCCCGCCCGGCAGCGAGCGGTATACCCTGAGGCCCCCGCGCCCCGCGTCGTCGTGAGCGCCGCCGAGCAGGACGAAGATTCGACGCTTCGGATCCGATCGGCCCGTCATCTCGTAGTAGATTTCGTCCTCGCCGAGCAACCGCTCGTAGCGATCCACCGCGAGATCGTAACGCCAGAGCGACCTCTCGGTGTGCAGGAGCACCTTCCCGGTCGTCGGCTCGACGTCCGCCGCCGCGCCGAGGACCCCTTCGTCGGAGGGAAGAGAGGCGGACCTCCTCGTCCAGGTGGGCCGCCAGTCGGACTTGGTCGCGTCGGCGAGAGCGAGCGTCCACGTCGAGCGATCCATTCGGGTCGCGGTCGGGCAGTAGACGGCACCGCCGAACGCATACATCAGACGCTCGGCCTCGAGGAAGACGAGCGCGTCGAACGTCTGGCGAGACGCGGGACTTCCGTCCGATAGCGTGGTCTCGCACGCCTCGATTGGCCCCGGCGCGTTCCGACGCAAGAGCCGCGGAGGAAGGCCGAGGTCGAGCGTGTAGACCTCGTTGCCGGCGTAGTCGAAGCCACCGCCCCACAACAGGAGGAAGTTCTGCGCAGGATCGGCGATCGCGCTGCTCTCGCCCTGGACGATGAGGCGACAGTGGAACGGATAGTCGAAGGTCGTCTTGGGCGGGCATCGTGGCTGCAGCGCCGTGTCTGGCCCGAGGTCGCACCAACCGACCTCGGGGCATAGAGCCGACGGCGGCCGGCCGAGCGGCGTGTCGCCCGCGTTGGCGTCGACCGTGCTCGACGTGCCCCCACGCAGCTCGTCGTACGGCCACGCCAAGCTGCAGCCCGCGACGGCACCGACGACGAGGACGAGGGACCGACGAACGTTCACGCGACTCCGATATCGTATCAGAGCTCATGGTCCTGCACCCGGGCTCCGCGCGCGTGACGACACGCCTTCGACGCGCAGTCCTCTACTTCGGATCCGCGATGAGCTGGCGCGACACGATCAGCTCGTCGTACCAGGTGTACGCCCGCGGGTTGGGTCGTGAGGGCGACTTGCCGGTCATGTAGGGCAGTAGCCAGACCTTGCCGAATTTCTCCTTCAGAGCGGGGTCGCCGGCCGTCAGATGGTACGGGCCCCAGTCGAGCACTTTCATGGAGGGCTGGCCCTGCCGCGCCACCCAGAGGTCGACGTGGCTGTTCTTGAACTCATCCCCTACGAGCGCTCCAGCCGCGACGCGGACCTGGAACGTCATCCATTCGTTCGCCACGAAGGGGAAGCAGTTCCCTTGGGGTGGGAACAGCGTCGGGGGGTTGGTCTCGCCCTGTGAGTACAGGCAGTGGGGGGCGGGCATCGCGTTCTGCATCTTGAAGTCATGGGCGCCGAACCGTTCGTAGAAGCCGTCGTACGGACCGTGAGATGCCGAGCCCCGGCACGAGTTGTACATCGTGGGGAAGTTGCCGCTGTAGGACGTGTTGGTGACGACCTCGAGCGCCGTGCACGAGAACGCGCAGCGCCCGACACCGGGATAGCCTTCCAGGCTCAGCTGCGCGTCGGGCGTGCATCCCGGCTGGTCACCGACGCCGATGATGGTCTGCTTCCACGCGGTGACGCTGCCGTCGGCTTGCCTGAATGCCGTATCGAGGAACTCCGGGCTGAAGCGCTGCCGCCACTGGACGAAGAACTCCTCGTTTTGGCCGAACTGGACGGAGTAGTCGTCCGAGAAGTTCGCGAAGTAGGCCCCAGAGGGATCGCTCCCGGCGTTTTCGGGGATCACGAAGAGGAGCGAAGCGGCGCCGGACGCGCGGACGCTCCGGTCGAGGACCGGCTTGCCCGTGCTGCCCGGAAGGATGCCGGTCGCGTTGCCGATGCCTCCGGCGAGGTCGGACTCCGCGTCGAAGCCGATGCATCGTAGGACGCCGGACGCCGCGCATCGCGCGGCGAAGTCGGCGGGGTCGGGAGGGGCCCCGTCCGTCGCCGTCGAAGCATCCAGCGATGCGTTCGGCGCGGCCCCGTCTGCCGCGACGCCCGCGGGTGCCGTCGGCGCCTTCTCGTCCCCGTCAGGACGAGCCCCGGCGTCGGGGACGGAGAAGTCGAGGCCGACGTTGCAGGCGGGGCCGACGACGGATGGGACCACGAGCCCGAGCGAGAGCGCCATCCAGAGCGGGATTGACTTCGTCATGGCCAAGCATCGAGCAGGGGATGTGCCACGTTCTCCGCGCCTCGGCGTTTCAGCGGAAAGTTCGAGCACCAGCAGGGTGACGAAGGAGAGCGTCGATCGCGACCTTCACGTCCGCCTCGCATCGCCTTCACAGTTGCTTCACATCGGACTTCACGGTGACCGCAGGGCGCATCTGGTACCATCGCGGCATGACGACCGAGACGCCGCGCGTCATCGGCCGGTACACCCTGTTTGGCCCCCTCGCGGCGGGTGGAATGGCTGCGGTTCATCTCGGGCGCGTTCGTGGCGCCGGGGGGTTCAGCCGCGTGGTCGCCATCAAGCGGTTGCACGCGTTCCACTCCGCGGATCCCGTCGTCGCAGCCAAGCTGGTCAACGAGGCGCGGCTCATGGCGCGCATACGTCACGCCAGCGTCGTGTCCATACTCGACGTCGTGGCGAGCGGCGACGACGTGCTCATCGTGATGGAGTACGTTCAGGGAGAGTCGCTCTTCCACCTCGCGCGCGCGGCAGCAGGCGCGGGTGAGCCGGCGGCCGTCGCCATCGCATCGCGAGTGATGTCCGACGTGCTGCGTGGGCTTCACGCCGCGCACGAAGCGGTATCCGAGCAGGGCGACCCACTCGGAATCGTTCATCGGGACGTGTCCCCACAGAACATCCTGGTCGGCGATGACGGAATCGCCCGCGTCGTCGACTTCGGGATTGCGAAGGCCCGCTCGAGCGCGCCGACCACACGTGAGGGCACGGTGACGGGCAAGCTGGCGTACATGGCGCCGGAGCAGGTGGAGCGTCAGCGCGTGAGTCGTGAGACGGACGTCTTCGCGGCATCGATCGTCCTCTGGGAGCTACTCGCCGGGGCGCGACTCTTCGACGGAGACGGCCCGGGAGCGGTCGCGGCGGCGGTACTCTCCGCGCCCATCCCGCGACTACGGACGGTGCGAGCGGATGCGCCGGTCGAGCTCGAGGCCGTACTTCATCAGGGCCTCACGCGCGAACGCGAGCTCCGCTTTCCCACGGCGCTGGCGATGGCGGAAGCGCTCGAGCGGGCCGCGACGCCCGCGCCGGCATCGGTCGTGGCGACATGGGTTCGCAAGCTCGCTGGGGTTGCGCTCCAGACGCGGACCGAGATGATCGCGGCGATCGAGCGTTCGTCCGCCGACGACGGCGACGCACATGCAGCGCCCCTCGACGATCTACCTCCGGCCGTGAGCGTCGAGGTCCGCGCCATCGAGGGCCGCGTGCACCGAGCGCAGCTTCCGACCGCACCCGGAGAGTTCAGAGCACCGAACGGCGGAGCCGCGTCCGGGCCGGGCGCGACCGACTCCGCTCGGTCGACGTCGACGGAGGCGAGCGTCGAGGCCTCGGCGTCTCCGCGGAGGTCGCGTATCCGGAACAACATGGTCCTCCTGCTTTTTGCGATCGGTATCGGTGTCGGTGTCGCATCGGTCGCCGCCGGATGGATGCGCCCTCGCGATCGCGGGGGATCCGAATCGGCGGAGGGCGCAGCGCCCGAGTCGACTCCGTCGTCGACGCAGGCCGCGCTCGAGAGCCCTTCGAGCTCGACCAGCGCCCACGTGACGAGCAGCGCAGAGCCGCCGCACGTCAGCGGCCCTCCGGTGCACACGTCACCGCCCAGGAGCGCGTCACCGTTGGCCCGCCCCCGACCGGGCTGCGACCCGCCGTACTACTGGGACCGAGCGCGAGGCATCAAGGTCTTCAAGACCCACTGCGTGCGATAGCATCGGAGGGTCGATGGTTCACGCGTCTCCGCTTCAGGGCACGTCCAGACTTTGGTGGGCGGCCTCGCTCTCGGCGCTCCTCACGCTGAGCGCCGGCGTAGCCCGCGCCGCGCCCCCAGGGCCCGAGGCGTGCGTGGCCGCACACGCACGCGCGCAGATCGAGCGCAAGGCAGGCCGCCTCCGCAGCGCGCGAGACGAGCTCTTCACGTGTGCCGACGATGGGTGTCCCAGGCTCGTGCGCAGCGACTGCGACCGGTGGCTCGACGAGGTCCGCGACTCGGTCCCGAAGCTCGTCGTCGTTGCGCGCGGTCCTCTCGATGACGACATCCGCGGCGTTCGGATCACGGTGGACGGGACAGAGCTCGCGACGCCTCTCGACGGTGCTCCGTTCGAGGTCGATCCCGGGGAGCACGCCGTCGTCTGCCGCGCCCCGAACGGAACGAGCGTCTCCGTCGCCGCGTTGGTGGCCGCGGGCGAGCGCACGCGTACCGTCGTCTGCCGGTTCGACCGTGCCGAACCGGCGACGCCGGTGGTGACCGTGCCCCGTCCGACACCGGGCGATCGGCCCGCGACGCGAGCTTCGCGCTCCCCCTGGGTCGTCTGGGGCCTCGGCGGCGTCGCGCTCGCGGCCGCGGGGGCCGCGACCTTCTTCTACACCGCCGGCGTTCGGCGCGACGGCGAGCTACGCGACACGTGCGCTCCTCGATGTGATGACGGGGCGGTCTCGAGGGTGAGCGACATGCTCGTGGCCGGCGACGTCAGCGCGCTGATCGCGCTCGCCGCGGGTGGTGCCGCCGTCCTCCTCGCGCTCGCTCACCCTACGCCGGGGCGCACGACGGTCTTCCTACCGCGCTTGGGTGGCTCGTTCTGACGACGGTCGGCCGCGCGGTCACCCGTCCTCCTCGTCATCCGTTCGCTTTCGCGGACGAGGAAGTCCGTGCACGTCCATCCAGTTGAGGAGCGTACGGCGAGAGACCCCGAGGAGGGTGGCCGCCTTCGTCTGGTTTCCGTCGGTCGAGAGGAGGGCAGCCTCGAGACGCTTGCGCTGTTCTTCGAGCCGACGCGCCGGGAGTGAGGCGAGATCGACCGCGGGATGCTGCGATGACGGCGGCGGCGCTCCCGCCGTCATCGGCCCTCGATCGAAGCGGATGTCGTGCGGCTCGATCGAGGCTCCGGTCGCATGCACGGCCGCACGTTCCAGAACACGTTTGAGCTCGCGCACGTTGCCGGGAAACGAATGAGTGTCGAGCTTCGCCAACGCTGCAGGCGAGAGACCGAGCGGCGGTCGCGACGCACGCGCGCACGCCTCGGCGAGCAGCTGCCCCGCCATCGCACGGATCGCTCCCGGGCGTTCGCGTAGCGCGGGGACCGTCAGGACGAGGCCGGCGATGCGATAATAGAAGTCCTCGCGGAAGCGTCCGGCGCCGACCTCGGCCTCGATGTCGCGATGGGTGGCGGCGAGGAATCGAACGTCGAGACGGATCGGACGGAGACCGCCGACCCGCTGCACCTCGCGGTTCTCGAGAACGCGAAGAAGCTTCACCTGCGTGGCGAGCGTCAGCTCGCCGATCTCGTCCAGGAACACCGTGCCGCCGTTCGCCGACTCCAGAAGGCCGGGCTTCGCGTGCGCAGCCCCGGTGAACGCGCCTCGTTCGAAGCCGAAGAGCTCGGCTTCGAGCATCGTCTCGGGGAGGGCGGCGCAGTGGATCTTGACGAGCGGCTTGTCGGCCCTTCGTGAAGCGCGATGCAGGCGGTCGGCCGCGACCTCCTTTCCGGCGCCGGTCTCGCCGTAGAGGAGCACGTCGAGCTCGCTCCGCGCGATCGTCGTGAGGAGGGTCTCGAAGTCCCTCTCCGCTCCGGGCGGCCGAGGCTCGGGTTCCGTCGAGATCGCCGTCGGCTGCTGGACGACGAGCATCACCGCGCCGAGATCGACCTTGTCACCAGGCCTCAGCTCCTTCGGCGTCCGTGGTGCGAGACGAACACCGTTGATGAACGTCCCGTTCGTGCTGCCGAGATCCTCGAGCAGGATGGCCCCCTCGCCGGACAGCCGCAGCGACGCGTGGAATCGCGAAACTGAGGAATGGTCGACCGGGAGCTCGCACTCGAGGGCGCGGCCGGCACGAAGCTCCCCTCTCGACGGGAGCTCCCGCGCGACGTTTCCACCATCCCACACGAGGATCACCCGAGCTTTGCGGCCCGACGGCAGGGTGACCAGGTTGGTGAACGTCTTCGTGTCGCTGAATGCGCCGCCGCTCATCACGGAAGTCTAGCCAAACCCCCGCTGCCGTGGTGTCGAGGGAGAGACCGTGAACCGGATGGGCAGAAGGGTCGATCAGTCGATGAAGCGCGCGTCACAGCTGGTCCTCGCCCAGGCCCGGTAGCCCGGTGCGCAGAACGGAACGTGCGCGTCTTCGACCGGCGCGCTGCAGTCGACGACGGTGCCCAGGGGCGGACAGTAGCTCGGAGCCACGACCAGATCGAACGCGAAGCGTTGCGTTCCCGCCGTCAGCACGATCGTGTGACTTCCTACGTGGTAGGCGGTTTCCCAAGAGAGGACGGAGGCCCCCCCGTCTTGCACGATCCGCGGTCGCCCAAGCGTGCTCTCGCCGGACGTCATCCTCCAGGACGCCCGCTGGGGTAGTCGGACGACGACATCTCGACCCTCGAACACCTCGTGGCTCATGTCCGCCCCCTCCGCCTCGAGGACGAGCGGCCGGTGCAGCTCGTCCTCAGGAGCTTCTCGGGCTCCAGGCGCCTTCATCTTGACCTTGACTTCGAACCTACTGAGCGGCGGTGCGGCGGATGTCTGCCCGGGGCGCCGACTCTCGAAGACGATCTTGTGGCTACGGCTGCTCGGCGCGACGCGCAGGTCCTTCCACTCGAACACCTGCGTTCCCCTACCGAGCAGAAACCGCGGAGGTAAGAACCGCCCTTCGCGCGGCGCCGGGACTCCCATCGCTTTCGTGGTGCTCACGATCGTCCACGCCGCCACATCGTCACCAGGCAGCGTGATGACGAGGTCCTGACCTTGCTCGACCTCGAACGTTCGCTTGTCGTCTCCGATCTCCACGTACCTGGTGGAGACCGCGTCCTCGGACGTAGCGCTTTGGTCATCCGGCGGCACGGCACAGGCGGGAATCATGATCGATACGCAGAGAGCGACGAGCAACGAACGCATGATGAGTCTCCTTCAAGGCCGACGAGAGCGGCAGATCTCGATTCACGGCACCGTGCGTGCCGAATCACCAGCCAAAGAAACCGTGAGAGCCCAGCCGAAAGACCTCCGCTCCTGCCTCAGCCCGCGTTGGCCCCTGTCTCGGTCGTCGTCAGGTCGAACATCAGATCGACGACACGATCGATGCCGCGCGCGAACACGGGGATCGCCGTGCTGGAACAGGATGCCTGCCGCGTCACGTAGGTGTAACGCGTGTTGCCCCACGTGACGGCGAGGGATGCCGTCGCCTGGTTTCGCGCGCAAGATGCGGCGCGGGCCGCCGGGTGAACGCTCTCCAGAGCGAGGCGGAAGGAGCTCAGCTCTTCCTCCGTGAGGGCTCGGTCCACCCGTCGCATTCTCGCCTCGACACACGCATCGCCTCGAAGCCGCGCGTCGACGAGGTCGACGGTCCACCTGCCGGAGCGCGCGCAGCTCCCCGGCACCGCCGTGTCGCGGGGCTCGGCGTCGAGGCGTACGGTGACCTCCCTGGCCTCGGCCGACCGGATCGCGGCTTCGGTCTCCACGACGGGTTCTTCGTCCGGTGAGGCGCAGCCGGCGGTCAGTCCGACGAAGATCCCGACGAGCCATGCCTTTTCGATGGGAATCACGAGGGGCCTCCGTTCGATGACGGCAGCGTCCCGAGCCGGAGCGTGCCGCGCTTCACGCCTTCACCGTGCAGACGATCCGGAAGCTCTTCGTGGGATCGTTCGCTGCGCTACCTTTGGCCTTCCGCTGGAGGACTGCTCGCTCGAAGGTGCCCTCGGCGACCAGCGAAGCGTCCGATCCCGTCCCCTGAACGTCGATCTTCAACGTTCGCTTCGCGGGGTTGAGCAGCACGAGGACGGATTCGCCCCCCGGCAAGCTCGGCAGCTCGAAGACCTCCTCGTCGAAGATCCGACCGCTCGAGCTGTCGAGCTCGAGCGTCGTCCTGAGAGGTCCGAACACCGGGCCGATCTCGCAGACCAGCGGGCTGGCCCTCTGTTGACCGAGCGCGCCGGTCGCTTCGGAGACGGGCGGGTCCTCGATCGAGTCCGCGCACGCCGTCGTCGAGAGGGCGGTGACGGAGAGCGAGACGAGGAGCAGGATCCGGTTCGCGAGGGTCATGACGTACATGTAAGCAGCTCGCGTACCGTTCGAGGATTCGCGCTCCTGCAGGCCGACAGGGGCCTCCCCTCCCCGTCCCTCGGTGAGCACAGGGGGCTGCACGCACCAGGCGCCCACTCGCTACGTCGTGCCGGATCCCGCGAACAAGGGGCTGGCTCCCGTGACCGGGCGTCGGGGTACGAGAGGTGCCTGACGGATCGCCATGAAGACGAACGCAATCAAGTCAGCAGCCTCGATCGCCGCCACCCTCCTCGCGGCTTGTGGCGCCCCTTCGCAACCGCCGTCGACGAACGAGAGCCCTGACGGCGCGGACGCGGACATCGTCCTCGCGAGCGAGACGACGCCCTGCGCCTCGACGACGAATCTCACACTCGAGAAGCTGCGTCCGAAGCTCCGCGCGTTGGGCGGGCACCCCTACGAGCTGACGTACGAAGACGGAAGGACGACGGCCGCCACGATCAAAGTGCTCGCCTACGGTGAGGCCCGATGTCGTGCAGGACGAAGCTCGGCAGGGGGGACGGCGCCGCTGGGTGCGAGCGTCCGTATCCCGACGACGGTCTCGATCGCGACCGAGGACGGCGACTTCGTCGGGACACTCGAGGGCGTCGTGACGTTCCGTGCGAGCACGTTCTCTCACGTCGAAACCGACGGCGGGACGATCGTCCAGACGTTCGCCGCGAGCGCAGACTTCTCGGCTCTTCGCGGAACGCGGAAGCCGTCCCTGGAGATTCCCGGCCACGACGAACACAGCCTCGAGCTGGCGGACGAGGCTCCCGGCGACGAGGCCGTGCACGGGGAGTCCATGGCTGCCCTCGTCCTGTTCGAGCTCGCGTTCGCCCGCGAGCCCTACAGTCAGGAGGGGACCCGGCTCGGGCGACTCCGCGCGAAGTGAGACTCCGCAGCACCCCCGGTCGAAGCCGGCTCGCCACCGGCGAGCCGGTCCCTACTCCGAGGCCGTCACGAAGATCACCATGCGCGACCGCAAGGAGTAGGCGGAAAACCCCATCGACGTGGTCCGGTTCACCACGTCGGCTTCCTCGCAGGACGCTGCGAGGAAGTGGCCCCCGAGCTTCCGCGCCTCCCACCGGATCGTGCGCTCGCACGTGTCGATGTGCGAGTCGGCCATGCGTCCGACCTCGTGCGCGTCGCTTCCGTGGCGCCAGCTCTCGACCTCCTGCCCGAGCACCCGAACGGGCTCCACGGCCGAGAGCACCGTGACGGTCGCCGTCGACGTGAAGCGAATCGGGCCCATCGTGGACTGGGTACGCCGGGGGTCTCCACAGCGCGCGGATCCGGGGGCGATACGCGATCGATAGCGTTGCTCCTGCAGCGTGAGCCAGCGCTTGCAGCGCGCCTCCCAGTCCTGACGCGCCTTCTCATCCTCTCGTCCGGGCTCCCGGTCTGCCCACGCCGAACCGAGGATCGTCGCGCTGATCGCGGCATGGTATCGGAGCGTGGCCTCCTCCGTCTGCGCTGCCGCCCGCTCGCCGGCGTCGTCGTCGGCGAGCGGCGCCGCGCACCCGAGGAGGTTCAGTCCCAGTGCGCAGGCGGTGAGAAGGCCGGTGGACCGGCGCAGGTCGGGGGTCATGTCGTCCCGGGCAAGCGAGCCGCATGCCACCGGCAGAGCGCATGCCCAGAGGCTGCGCAGCGCCTGCGCAACCGCGTCTCTCCGCCTGCGCGAGGCATGAAGGCGGATTCGAACGATCTCGGACGCTTTGCGCGAGCGCCGATGTGGCGCGGTGCCTGCTCTCGGCTGGGCATGATCATCGTCCGAGCCTCCCTGACCGTCCTCGCTCTCGCGTCGCTCGCGGCCTGCGCCATCGAGCTTGGCCCCCTCGCCGAGGCCGAGAAGGAGGGGCGCGCCCCCTCCGGCGACGTCGGCGTGACCGACGGCGCCGACGGCGGAGCCCGCGGAGCCCGCGGGGCGGATGTGACGCTGGACGCCGGGGCCGCGCAGCCCGATGGGGCCACGCCCGACTCGAGCTCACCCATGCCGCCTCCGCCTCCGCCTCCGCTTCCGGGCACACGCCCGAGCTGGCAGAGCGGACAGGGCCTCTTCGCATGGCGCGCCGTCCCAGGAACCAAGCTCTCGAGCGCCCCTCCGTCGGCCATCGTTCCGGGCAACACCGGACCGATCTCCAAGGTGATCGCGTGGTGCGGAATGGCCCTCGACACCCGAGACAGCACGCTCTACTCGGCCGCGAACGGTGGCCACATGGACTACGCTGGCAACGAGGTCAACGCGATCCGCCTCTCGAACGACACACCGAGCTGGACCGAGCGACGGGCGCCGACCCCCGCGGGCCAGGTCATCTTCAACGCGGGGTACTACGCCGACGGGCGCCCCACGTCGCGCCACAGCTACTTCGCCGAGGTCTTCGTCGAGTCGAAGGGCCGGGTGATGACCGTCGGCGCCGGATCGGCGTGGGGCCCCGGCGACGGCAAGTCGTTCGTGGACGGGTTCGACCCGGCCACGAACGACTGGGACCCGGCGGGCACGTATCCCAGCGTTCCGTCGCTGCAGGGCCCTTCCTATACGGTGGCGAAGGATCCGAAGACGGACGACGTCTATGTCGTCAGCAACTACCGGCTGATGCGCTTCCGCACGACGATGAACTCGCGGACGACGCTCACCGCGAGCTTCGCGGTCTACGGCTACGAGACCGCCGCAGCGGTCGACACGAAGCGCAACCGGATCCTCTTCGTGGGCGGCCAGGCCAATGGCGCCGGGTACGTCTACCCGATAGCCGGCGGCGCCGGCGCCGTCGCGAACCTCGGCATCACGGAGGGCGCGCTCGGCATCGCCTACGTTCCTTCGCTCGACGCCTTCCTCGTGCGCTCGGCCTCCGGTGGAGGTCAGGTCACGCGTATCGACGCAGGTAGCCTCCAGGTCACGTCACTGTCGACGACCGGCGGCGCGGGGATCCCGAGCTCGACGAACGGCGTCTACACCCGCTTCGCCTACGCGCCCGGCCTGGGCGGCGTCGTCTACGTCCCAGGCTACGACTCCGACGTCTACTTCCTGCGCCTCGAGTAGCTCGCGTGATGCTGCAGTAGCGCTGGCGGCAGGATCCGCTTCACGTTGACGTGAAGCGCTATCCGGCCCAGCCGCGGCGAGACGCGCCGTCCGGGAGCTCGTGGTAGACCGCATAGACGTCCCCCGAGTTCGCCTCGAACGGTAGCGCGCGGAGGTAGCGACTCATCCCCTCCGCATCGAGCTCGCGGCCAGGGCCGAGCGCGAGCTCGTGACTCTCGCCGAGCGAGACGTCGAACATGTAGGGACCGAGGGCAGCGAGGTGCGCGACGCACGCGAGCGCAACCTCGCGCTGGAGCGTCGTCACCTCGAAGGAGAGCGCGCGGAGGGGACGCTCGAGCGACGCGAGGACCTCGAGCTCGAAGCCCTCGACGTCGATCTTCACGAAGTCCGGCTCGCCGTACGTCGCGACGAGATCCCGGAGCGTGACGGCGGGCACCTCGGTCCGCGCGTCCCAGGCCTGCCCCTCCCAGCCGGGTGCGCCGGCGACGGCGGAGGCGACGAACGACTCGGACGCGGTCGAGACCGTCGGGTTCTCCGAGTTCACGAGCAGCGTCAGGCGCCCCGCCTCCCGCGCGCAGGCCGCTGCGACGAGCACAACGCCGGCATCGGCGCCGAGGGTCGCGCGGAGGAGAGCCACGCACGCGGCCTGCGGCTCGACGGCGACGACCAGCACGCCGAGGCGGCGAAGGACACGAGCCCGATCGCCGACGTGGCTCCCGATGTCGAACGCGAGACCGCCGCGCGGGACGAAGCGCGCGAGGAGGGCCTCCATGCGTGCCTCGCGCGCGAGATCGCCGAGGTACACGTCGATGGACCGACGGAGCGTCGGGAACGCGGCCGCGAGCGCCTCTCGGTCCAGCATCACGAACGAAAGCCGGCCACCTCTCCCCATCGCGGGGCGAGGCGCCGGCTTCGTACCGACGGCGAGGCGCTCAGGCCTTCGCGGAGACGGTCTTCGCGACCTTGGAGAACGCGGCCGGATCCGCGACCGCGAGGTCGCTGAGGATCTTGCGGTCGATGGCGACCTTCGCGTTCTTGAGGCCGTGCATCAAGCGCGAGTACGACGTGCCGTTCGTGCGAGCGGCGGCGTTGATGCGCGTGATCCAGAGGCGGCGGAAGTCACGCTTGCGGCGGCGGCGATGGGCGTAGGCGTACACCCAGGCCTTCATCACGACCTCCTTCGCGTACGCGAAGAGGCGCGAGCGCGCTCCGTGATAGCCGGAGGCGTGCTTCAGGATGCGGTTACGACGGCGGCGGGCCTTGAAGCCTTTTTTTGCGCGGGGCATGGTTCTGCTACTCCAGAATCAATCGTAGGGAAGGAGACGCCTGATCTTCCGCTGGAGCGTCTTCGGAACCATGTCGTTGTTCCGCAGGCGACGGAGCCGCTTGCGGTTCTTGTTGATGAGCCCGTGATTGCCGCCCGCCTTGGGGCGCCGAACCCGGCCCGAACCGCTGACCTTGAAACGCTTGGCCGCGGTCTTGTTCGTCTTCATCTTCGGCATGATGCGCCTGACCTCTCGTGAGGACCGCTCCCGTTTCTAGGAGGCCGACCGGCGAATTCCGGTCTGTTCTCGAGCCTGGGGGATGCGGGGGTGGCGGGTTATGGCGGACGGGGCCCCGGATGTCAAGGACGGCCGGTTCACACCGCGATCGCCACGAACGCGTCCGACAGGGCCTTCATGACGCGGTTCGCCCGCTGCTGGGCGGTGACCATCGTGTCCTCGGGCGTCATCGGCTCGCGGACGTCGAAGTAGAACTTGGCCTTGGGCTCGGTCCCGCTCGGCCTCGCGATGACGCGGCTCCCGGAGGCGAGCTCGAAGGCCAGCACGTCGCTCTTCGGCAGCGAGAGCACGCTCGTCTTCCCGTCCTTGGTCGTCGCGACCTGGGCCTGGTAGTCGCGCACGGCGACCACCTCCTGGTCGCCGATGCGCCACGGCGGCTTCGCGCGCAGCCGCGCCATGATCGCGCGGAGCTCGGCGACGCCGGACGCCCCCTTCCGGGTGAGGTTGACCTGTGAGCTCGTGAAGAGCCCGTAGCGACGGTAGAGCTCCTCGAGGTGCGCGAGGACGCTCGTGCCCTCCGCGCGCAGGACCGACGTGAGCTCCGCGAAGAGCAGGGCCGCGCTGATGCCGTCCTTGTCGCGCACGAGCTCGAAGGCGGTGTAGCCGAGCGCCTCCTCGTAGCCGAACACGAAGCGGAGGCCCTCGCTCTTCTTCAGGTCCATCGCGCGGTTCGCGATCCACTTGAAGCCCGTGAGCGTCTCGTCGTACCGCGCGCCGAGGGCGCCAGCGATGTGGCCGAGCATCGGCGAGGACACGATCGACGCGAGGACGAGCGGCTCACCGCGGGAGCGATCGGCGGCGCCCCGCGTGCGGAGGCCGTTCGTGAGGAGGTAGTGCCCGAGGAGGACCCCGACCTGGTTGCCCGTGAGCTGCACGTAGCCGGTCTCCGAGGACGCCGACGGGAGCGCGACGGCGAGGCGGTCGGCGTCGGGGTCGTTGGCGACGACGAGGTCGGCCTTCTTCGATCGCGCGAGCGCGAACGCGAGGTCCATCGCGCCCTTCTCCTCCGGGTTCGGGAACTCCACGGTCGGGAACGCGCCGTCGGGCTCCTGCTGCTCGGGCACGCTCGTCACGTTCGTGAACCCCGCGCGGGCGAGCGCGAGGCGCGTCAGCTTGTCTCCGACGCCGTGCATCGGGGTATAGACGATGCAGAGATCGCGATGCCCCTCGTCGCGCACGCCGAGCGCGACGACGGCTTCGACGTACTTCTCCTCGAGCTCCTTGCCGATCATCCGGACACGACCGAGCCGCTTCGCCTCGGCGAGGTCCATCCGCGGGACGTCCTTCGCGGGCGGCGCGCCCTCGATCGCGCGCGCGATGCCCACGTCCATCGGCGGGATGATCTGCGCGCCGTTCCCCCAGTACGCCTTGTACCCGTTGTACTCGGGCGGATTGTGGCTCGCGGTGACCATCACCCCCGACGTGGCGCCGAGATCGGCGACGGCGAACGCGAGGAGCGGGGTCGGCACGACGTCGTCGAAGAGGTAGGCGGGGTTCCCCTGCGCGGCGAGCACGCACGCGGTGTCCTCCGCGAACGTGCGGCTCATCCGGCGCCCGTCGTAGCCGATGACGGTCCCACGCTCCGGGCCGCTCGTCTCGGCGACGTACTTCGCGAGGCCCCAGGTGGTCTTGAGGACGACGGCGCGGTTCATCCGGTTCGGTCCCGCGCCGATGACGCCGCGGAGCCCCGCGGTGCCGAACTCGAGCGAGCCGGCGAAGCGGTCGGCGAGATCCGTCTTCGCGAGGTCGGACGCGGCGAGGAGGGTCTCGATCTCCTTCTGCGTCTCCTGGTCGGGGTCTTGCTCGGCCCACGTTCGTGCGCGCGTCACGAGGTCGTCGGTGCTCATGCCCTTCGCCTACCACACGCCGAGGCCGGGCGGGACCGGCGGCGAGCCGCAGGGTCAGATGACGCCGAGCCAGAGCGGCGAGACGACGGCCGCGAGGTACGAGCCCCACTCGTGCCGGCGCTTGTACGACGGGAGCACCGTCCAGGTGGTCTTCGCCTGCGCGATGGCCTCCTTCGCGCCCTTGCCGTCGTCGCGCCGCGCACGGACGCGCGCGAGCCTCACGTAGGCCCCCACCGACGACTGGTTGTGCGAGAGGAAGCGCTCGATCGCGTCCTCCGCCTCCTCCCATTTCTTCAGCTTCCCGAGCGCCTCGGCTGCGACGTAGTACGGCTCGCCGTAGGCGAGATCGGGCGTGATCGCGACGGCGGCGACGAGCGAGTCGAGCGCCTCGTCCGGCTTCCCCGAGCGCAGGCGTGCGAGGCCGAGCAGGTAGAGGAGCTCCGCGTCGTCGCGCGAGCCGAGCGGGTGGCGCGTCGACTGCGCCATCCGCTCGCGCGTCTGCTCGAGGAGCGTGACGGCCTTCCGCGGGCGCTTCGTGTCGAGGTAGAGGCGGGCGAGGTCGCGCGTCGCGACCATGTTCGCCGGATTCAGCTCGATCTCGGCGCGCAGCTTCTGCCTCCGTCGGAAGCTCCGGAGGAGGAGCACCGGGTCCGGCAGGAAGCCCCGCGAGAGCCAGAAGACGACCGCCAGCACCGCGACACCCGGGTACTGCGTCGCGTAAGCGATACCGAACGTGAGGAGGTAGTAGGTCCAGTAGCCCATCGACGACGTCACCGTGCGGCCTCTCGGGTCACCGAGCACCTCCCATGATACGGCAAGAGCCCTCCGTCCTGCCGCTGTCGCGGAAAAACGTGACGGTCGGGCTCACTCGAGCGTGACGAAGCCCGCCTCCCGGACCACGTCCTGACCGGGTCCGAGGAGGAAGCCGAGCACCGCGCGGGCACTCGGAGAGGGTTCACGTCGCGAGATCACGAAGAGATCCCGCCGGAGCGGGTACGCCCCCGAGCGGATCGTCGCGGGCGTCGGGGGCACGGCGTTGACGCTGCCGGCTGTGAGGCGGAGCGCCTTCGTCGCCCCCGTCGCGAGGAACGTCACGTACCCGATCGCGTTGGGATCGAGCCGCACGCGCTCGGCGACGTCCTCCGTGCGGCGCACGACCTCGGCGCCGGTCGCGTAGACCTCGCCGTGATCGAGCACGGCAGCCTTCAAGACCTCGTGGGAGCCCTGCTCCGGCGGGCGGAGGAGCACGTTGATCCGCGCCGGCCGGCCGCCGAGCTCGGACCATGACGCGATCCGCCCCGTGAGGATGGCGCGGAGCTGCTCGAGCGTGAGGGAGGTGACCGGGTTGTCGGGGTGCACGACGACCGCGATGCCGTCGCGCGCGACGACGTGCTCCACGAGACCTCGGCCGCTCCCCTCCGCCGCGAGCTTCTCCGCCTCGGAGGCGGGTCGTGACGAGGCGGCGAGCTCGATCTCGCCGCGGACGAGGGCGCCGATGCCCGCGCTGCTGCTCGTCGTCTCGTAGCGGATCGTGAGATCGGGGCGGATCGCCTGGAGCGCGTTGGTGAGCGGACCGGCCAGCTCGCCGACCGTCGACGAGCCGCGGACGACGACGACCCCCTTCTCCGCCGTGGCGGCGCTGGCGGACGAGAGCGCTCGGTCGGCCAGCACGAGCCCCGTTCCGCCGACGACGAGCGTCGCGGCGAAGCTCACGAGGAAGCGGCGGAGCGCGGGGTTCATGGGAACGCACGAGAGGCCGATGCAAGCCTCGTTCCGCCGAACGTCGCGGTCGGCCCAGCGTGGTCTCGCGGATTTCGGAGGCTCCCATCGGAGATCCGCGCGCCCGTGGATCCGGATGGACCGGGCCGCAGGCACGCGGCGACCGGGCCGCGGCGGTCGGGAGGCCTGGGCGCGGCGATCGGCGCCGCGGTCAGACTCGACGCGCGAGCGCAGTGTCGTCGATCAGGGCGGGCACGTCGGCGTCGGCGCGGAGACCAGTCCGTTGAAGTGCACGTTGCCGTACGTGCCGGCGGCGAGGGCGGCGCCGAGCGGCGTGTTCGCGCCCGTCGTGAGATTCAGCGTTCCGATGCCGCGCTGGCTGGTGTTCGGCGCGGTGCCGATACCGAAGGCGGTGAAGACGACGTCGCGCGTCTTGTCGTACGACACACGCAGGAGGGCGGGGCCCGTCGTGACCGGCGCGCTCGCTGCGCCGGTCGTCTGGTCGAGCACGTAGAGCGAGCCCGTGTTGTTCGTCGTCGCGACGTCGAGGAGTCGCAACGTCGTCCCCACGAACGTGAAGTTGTCGGCGTCGTCCTGGTGCGTCTGGTGGGTGCCGATGCCGGTCACGTTGCCGCTGGCGACGTCCACGGTGCCGTTCCGCTCCGACAGGAACTCGGTCGCCGCGCCGGTGCCCGACGTCCCGAAGCCGATGAACCACACGCCGGTGGTCGGATGCTGCGCGATGGCCTCGACACGCCGCACGGGCGCGCCGTCGAGCGTGATCGCGGGTCCGACCGTGATCGTCCCGTTGCAGAGATCGATGGTCCCTAGCTTCGGCGTCCCCGCGCCGCCGACGGGGGAGTACGGGTCGATCACGACCCGGGCGACCTTGGCCGTGTCGTCCCACGCGAGGACAATCCACTCCTGCGCCGTCGCGCCCACGTCGGTCAGCGCCCCGGTGGTGGTGTCCACCTTCACGAGCTTCTGATCGATGTGCGCGAAGAGCGCGTTCATCGGACCGCCGGCGTCTCCGCCCCCATCGCTCGCGGTGGCGGCGTCCGGAATCACCGGCGCAACGGTCCCGCTGTCGACCGCCGGCGTCGGCCCGCCGGTGCCCGACTCCAGATTCCCGCCGCCGGCATCGAGGCCGGGCGTGTCCGGCGACGTCGAGGAGTCGTCACAGGCGAACGCCGCCGCGCCCGAGAGGACGGTGATTCCGACGAGGAGGCCGACCCTTCGCATGCTCGCGGTATAGCCCATGGCGCCGGCGCGGCCCCTCACTTTCTCATCGAGTGTCTGGTCCGTTCATCTTGGTGGGCACGGGGAGGAACGCGCTCGCCGTCTTCCGGCACAGCTCCGCGCGCTCGGGTTTGCCTTCGGCCTCGTACGCCGCGGCGAGCACGAGGAACGGGCGGGCGTACGCCTTCATGCGGACGCCGCCCCACGAGTCCTTCGCGGGGGGGGACCCCTCGAGCTCGAGCTCCTTCAGCGTCCTCAGGTTCTCGGCGAGCAGCGCGTCGGGCGGCGGGATCTCCCGCGGTGAGCGCACGATGCGGATGAGCGGTCCGACGGGGTAGCTCGGGATCTTCTTCTCGACGCCGGCTACATACCAGTCGGTGACGTAGACGGGTCGCCCCGACTCGACGAGCTGCGCGAGGAGTTCGGGGAGGGAGAGCTTCGGGGTCTCCTCGCCCGGCCCCTTCACGCCGCGGACGATGGGAAGCCCGAGACGCGCGCTCACTTGCTCCGGGTACCAGGCGCCGAGGAGGAGGTGCGGGCTCACGATCTCGACGTCCGGCCGCTGGCGGAGCGCGCACCTCTGGTAGAGCGCCGCGCCCGTGACGTCGTCGCCGGCGCCGACCACGACCGCGTTCGGCGCCGCGACGTGGAGGACGTTGCGGAGGTAGTGCTCCGTCGTCGGCCTGTGGCTCTCGGAGACGCGGTCCCACGCCAAGCCCCCGCGAAGGAGCGCAACGGCGAGGAGCACGCCGCCGAGGATACGCGACCGGCGCTCGCGCTCGGCCTCGTTCGCCACGACAAGCCGCATCGTCGCTTCGATCGCGATGGCGGTGAGGACGATCGCGAGCGCCATCGGGAGCACGTGGAAGCGTTCGACGACGTGCGCCTGGAGCCCACGCGGCGGGAGATTGAAGCGCGCGACGAAGACAGGACCTGCGAGGAGGAAGCTCGCGACGAGCGCGACGACCGTGCCCTTCGCGAAGCCGGTCTTGCCGGGACGGACGAGCGCGAGGAGGACGACCACAGCGGCGACGAACGGCACGGCCGCTAGCTCGGACGCGAGGTTCGTCACGAAGAGAGCGAGCTGCGCGGCAGGCTCCGGCGGCGCGTTCGAGATCGCGAGCTTCGTCGTTCCATAGTCTGCGCGGAGGAAGTGACGGACGAGCGCGCCGAGATCGCCAGGCGCCCCCCACGCGCACGCTTCAGCGGCCGGCACGCTGCGCGCGACGACGAGGAGGTAGACGTACGGGACGAGTCCGAGCGCGAGGCCGAGCACGGCGAGCACGGCAGACCGCGCGGGCGACGACGAGCGACGCACGGTCGAAATGGCCGCGGCGACCCCCACCGGCGCGATGAGCACGATCGAGTGATGGTTCGCGAGGCCGAGTCCCGCGAGGAGGCCGAGGAGGAACGCACGGCGCGGAAGCCCCTCCTCGAAGGGCGGCGCGGCGAGGCCCACGATCGCCATCGCGAGGAGCGCGTTGAGGGCGAAGACCTCGGGTCCCGTCGCGAGCATCCACGGAAGCGGCGCGAGCGCGAAGAGGCCTGCGAGCGGGAGCGCGATCTCGCGTCTCACGCCGTGACGGAGGCAGGCCCAGACGAGGGCCGTGACGGCGCCGGCGCCGAGGATCGCGGTCGCGAGCGATGCGCGATGAGCGGGGCTCGAGGCGGGGAGCCAGGAGAGCGCACGCAGCCAGAGGACGTAGAGCGGGTAGCCGGGCGGATGCGGGACCCCGCCTGCAGCGCCGATCGCGGCGAGCTCGCCGGCGTCTCCGCCGAGGAGCCATCGCGAGGCCGTCGCGAGGTACACGACGGCCGATGCCACGAACGTCCCGACGAGGAGCGACCTCTCACGCGACGGGGGCGACGACATGCGCGCGTGAGCGTACGAGCCCGCCGCGTCGCCGGCCCAGGTTTCGGCCAGGTGGGCGACAAACGCGGTGCTTGCCGGGGTAGCGAGCTGGCACACGGGGGACGCCGCGGTGCACGAGCGTTTCAACCTGCACGCCAGCGTCCATGTCCCCGCCCACGACGACCTCGCGCGCGAGCGACTCTGCCGCTACCTCGCAAGGCCCGCCTTCTACCCCTTCGGGTATCGCGAAGCGCGCTCGCTCGCGCGCTTCGGCATCCGTCGCGACGGCCTCGTCGTCTACCGGGTGAAGCGGGCCGGGCGCGGACGCGTCACGCAGCGCGTGATGACGCCGAGAGAATGCTCGCGCGCCTCGCAGCGATGGTGCCGCCGCCGCGCTACCCGCTTCTTCGGCTGCACGGGGTGCTCGCGCCGCGCCACGCATGCGCGCGCGCGCGTGGTCCCGCGCCCGCCCAAATCGCATGCAAGATGCACGCGCTCCTCGCCTCCGAACCGCGCGAACTCCAAGGCGGAAGCGACGGCGGCCGCCGTCGTTCCTCCGCTCGAGCGACCGAGGCCGCCCGCGCCGCGGGGGGACGGGCGAGGCGGCGTTCGTCCCGACCACGGAGGCCGCCCACCGCGAGGGCGAGCTTCCCGTCACGGCGCGGAATCGCCGAATCGCCGGGACGTCCGCGAGGCGTGTATGGATCGCCCGGACGGCCCGCGGTCCGCGTATGGCCGAGCGCCCTGCGAGCGCAGCGCCCGAGGAGGTCGGACTGGCCGACTCCTCTGACAGCGGGGGTTACCTTGAGGACACGTGCATGGGCGGCCGCCGACGGCGGAGCGCAAACACAAAGAGCCCGACGAGGAGCGCGCACCACGAACCCCTCGCACCGGAGGTCCTCGAGACCGCGCAGCTGGCGTCTCGCTCTTCGGCGTCGGGCGAGCTCTCCGCGGAGCTCTCCGCGGAGCTCGCGGGCGTCGCCTCCTCACGTACGAGCGCTGGGGAGGCGCTCGTCTCGCGGGAGTCATCCTTCGTGGCATCGCCCTCGCGGCCAGCGTCAGGCGCGACGGAGCCTTCGACGTGCGCCGCATCACCGCCTCCCCCCGCATCGGTAGGCAGAGACGGGGCGGCAGGCGGGTTCGCCTGGATGACCTGCTCGATCCAGCTCACGTCGATAGGCGAGTACAGGACGCCGCTGCCAGGGTTCGCCAAATCATGAACCCATGTAAATGCACCGTAACTCTTCCCGTCACAGAACAGCGGGCCGCCACTGTCGCCCTGGTACGGGATGCCATTGCCCCAGTACACTTCGATGGCGCTTGGGGAAGCAGAGCTCGGCATGACGCGTGCGGTCTTCTTCGCGAACAGCTCCCAAGTGTCCGTGCTCGTGCGCCCGAAGCCTACTGCGGTGCACTGCGAGGAACCCGTGGGCAGAGCCGTGGGAGCGCGGAGGGAGATCGGTTGAATCGTCGTCGGCGTCGCTAGCACCAGGAACCCGAGGTCCCTCGTGTACGGTTCGGTGAACAGCGAAGCTGAGGGATGAACTCCACGCTTCGCGATGGCGTGCTTCGTCATGCCCGGAAGGCTGTCGAGGAGCGTCTTCGTGACTTTCGGAGGATTCATGATGGGAGCGCCCGGCCCCGTGTAGAACCCGTAAGTGGTGACCGGATTCGGCTGTCGGGATGTCTTGCCGAAGCAGTGGGCGGCCGTCAGCACGACGTTGGGGGAGACGAGGGAACCCGTGCAGTAGAGGTCGTCGCCACCGACGATGCCAACGGCGGGGTAACCTTGCGTGGCGTTGCCGCCGACGATCGACTGCGTCGCCGTGCCGAGCCGCTCCTCGCCGCTGTCGCCTTGCCCGCACGCTGCGACGAGCCCGATCGCGATCCACCCCGCCGCGGTCCGGACCGAAGCCCTCTCCAACGCACCCTGACGCATCGGTCTGCCCATTCTCCTGAGTTCGCCGTGTTCGCAGGTCACCTGCGCGCCGGCGCAGTCCGACGAAGCGTTGGTATCCGTTTCAGCACATCCCATGCCGCGGTCGAGTCGCCTCAATCGCCAGGGCGAAAGCAGCAGCGATGCAGCCCTGCTAGGACGCGCGAGATGCTTCACGATCCCACATCGAGCAGGCAAAGCACTCCGACAGCGCCAAACGAGAAGACACACCCGCACGACCGTGACGAGCCCAGCACGCCGAGCGTGTCGAGCTCACGCTCATGGTGACGCGTCTCCGTGGGGCCGCTCCCGCTCGTGTTCGCTCGTGGGTGCACCGCGTCCAGCTCGATACGTGGCAAGCGCCGATCAGGGTTCCCGAGCAGGCCCTTCGTAGTTGAACCGCGCCGGGTTTCCCGGAGGCGGATTTCGTTGAGTCAGGCCACCGCGGCCTGACTCCTCTCTCGTCGACTGTACTCCGCTTCGAACTCGGCCGGCGGCACGAAGCCGATGGGCCGAGCAGGCGCTCGGTGTTGAACCAGTGCACCCAGTTCAAGGTCGCGTGCTCCACGTCCTCGAGGCTGCGCCAAGATGGGCGTCCGCTCGGGCGACGACCTGATGTAGCCGCTTCGTCCGCCGAACGTCGCCGAGGTCCGCGTTGACGAACTCGTGCCGAATTTCCCGCAGGTCCTTCGACCGTGCGTAGCTCATGCCACCTTTTGGTCAGTCCGAGATCTCCGGGTCAAGGAGCAGGTGCGAGAGATGTGCGGGATCCTGTGGCCGCGGCCAGGCCGGCTCGCCAGCGGCCACCGCGCTGGCGCCCGAAACGCGCGGACGTACGAGCGCGACGCTCCGGCACGGCGCGTGCTCCTGCTAGGGCCATGTCCTCCCTCCCCGCGCCTCGACGGCGCGCTACGATCGACGACATGACGCGTCCCGCTCGTCCTGCCCGCTACGCCGACATCGAGGCGCTGCCCGAGAACGTCGTCGGCGAAATCCTGGACGGCGTCCTCTACACGCACGCGCGACCGGCGACGCCCCACGCCGCCGCCGCTGCGGCGATCGGCGAGGAGCTCGGACCGCCCTTCAAGCGAAGCCGAGGCGGTCCGGGCGGCTGGATGATCCTGCACGAACCGGAGCTCCACCTCGTCGAGGACGTTCTCGTTCCGGATCTCGCCGGGTGGCGTCGGGAGCGCATGCCGGAGCTGCCTCACGCACCGGCCGTGACGCTCGCCCCCGACTGGGCATGCGAAGTCCTCTCACCGTCCACGGAGCGCGTCGACCGCGGCGTGAAGCTCGCGATCTACGCTCGCCAGACGGTCGGCCACCTCTGGCTCGTGAACCCCCTCGCCCAGACGCTCGAGATCTTGCGCCTCGACGGCGAGACGTACCGCGTCGCCGTCGTGCACGGAGGCGACGCGAAGGTGCGCGCCGAGCCCTTCGAGGCGATCGAGCTCGACCTAGCCGTGCTCTGGGCGCGCTGAGCCGCTCGGCTCAGCTCGCCTGGCGCATGCCGGGGGCCTCGCGGCCGGTCGCGGCGACGTACTCGTCGTAGGGGCCGCCGTAGACGTGCGGGCGGACGCCGGGGGCGAGCTCGATGACGCGCGTCGCGATCGCGCGGAGAAACGCGCGATCGTGGGAGACGAACACGATCGTCCCCTCGTACTCCGAGAGCGCCTTCACGAGCGCGCGCTTCGTCACGAGGTCGAGGTGGTTCGTCGGCTCGTCGAGGACGAGCAGGTTCGGCGCGTCGAAGAGGATCTTCGCGAGCGCGAGGCGGGCCTTCTCGCCTCCGGAGAGGACCTTGATCGGCTTCTCGTGATCGTCGCCGTGGAACCCGAAGGCGCCCGCGAGGCTGCGGAGCGTGCCGAGGTTCGTCGTCGGCGAGTGCGCGACGAGCTCCTCGATGACGGTGCGGCTCGCGTCGAGCTGCTCGAGCTGGTGCTGCGCGAAGTACCCCATCGTGACGGACGCGCCGACGGTCACGCTTCCCGCATCGGGAGACGTCACCCCCGCCATCATCTTGAGGAGCGTCGTCTTGCCCGCGCCGTTCTCGCCCATGACTGCCCAGCGCTCGTTGCGCCGGACGAGGAGGCTGAGCTCGTCGTGGATGACGCGGCTGCCGTACTGCTTGCCGACCTTCTCCACCTTGATGACGTCGTCGCCGGAGCGCTGCGCCTTCTTGAAGTCGAACGTCTTCTCGATGATGCGGCGGGGAGGCTCGACCTTCTCGATCTTCTCGAGCTTCTTCACGCGCGACTGGACCTGCGCGGCGTGGCTCGCGCGCGCCTTGAAGCGCGCGATGAACGCCTCCTCCTTCGCGAGCATCGCTTGCTGGCGCTCGTACTGCGCCTGCTGCTGGGCGGAGGCGAGCGCGCGCTGCTGCTCGTAGAACTCGTAGTCGCCCGAGTACGACTTGATGTCGCCCGCGTCGATCTCGACGATCTTCGCGACGACGCGGTTCATGACGTCCCGATCGTGGCACGTCATGAGGACCGCACCGGGGTAGTCCTTGAGGAACGCCTCGAGCCAGATGATGGACTCGATGTCGAGGTAGTTCGTCGGCTCGTCGAGGAGGAGAACGTCGGGGCGCGCGAGGAGGATCTGCGCGAGCGCGACGCGCATCTTCCAGCCGCCCGAGAGCGCGCCCACGTCGCCGGCGATGAGCTCGGGGGCGAAGCCGAGCCCGGCGAGGATCGCCTGGGCGCGGGCCTCGAGGTCGTAGCCGCCGAGCTCCTGGTAGCGGGCCTGGACCTCGCCGAAGCGCTCGACGAGCGTGTTCATGTCCTCGTCGCCGGGGTCGCCGAGCTTGTGCTCGAGCTTCGCGAGCTCCTCGCCGAGCGCGCCCGCCTCCCCTGCCCCGGACAAGGTCTCGGCGAGGACGCTGCGGCCCTTCAGATCGCCGACGTCCTGGCGGAAGTAGCCGAGGCTGAGGCGCTTCGGCCGGTCGACCATGCCGTCGTCCGGATGCTCCTCGCCGGTGATGAGCCGGAAGATGGTGCTCTTGCCGGCGCCGTTCGGGCCGACCAAGCCGACCTTCTCGCCGGTGCCGAGGTGGAAGGACGCGTCGACGAACAGGATCTGGCCGCCGTACTGCTTCGAGACGTTCGAAAACGAGATCATCGGGAGAGTGTCCGCCTCTTTAGCATGGCGAGCCGCGCCCGCTTATAGTGTCGGCGCGATGCTCGCGTTCGCCATCCGGCGCGCGGTCTGGGCGCTGCCGACCCTGTTCGGCGTCAGCCTGGTCGTGTTCCTCCTGACCACGCTCCTGCCCGACCCCGGCGGAGAGGGGGAGGACGCGACCGCAGAGCTCGCGTCCCGGATGCGCGCGGCCGAGCTCCGGCGGTCGCGGTTCCTCGATCTGCCTCGCTTCCTGAACACGTCCCCCCGGGACGTCGGCACGCGGGTCGACGAGTACGTCTCCCACCTGGCCGCGGCCGATGCCGAGGCCCCGTTCGCGGCCGCCCGTCTCACGCAGATGGGCGGCGCGGCGCTCCCGTGGCTCCTCCCGAAGCTCGACAACCTGACGCCTTCCGAGCGCGGCCGGGTCGCGCTCGCCCTCGCGCCGGTCGCTCGCCGCATGGGCCTTGGCGACGAGCGAGACCTAGGGACCCCCGCGCTCGCGGCCCTCTTCTGGACGCGCTTCTGGGACGACCGCTCCGTCGACTTCACGGCCCCTGCCGTCCGCCGCGGGGTCCTCCGCCTCGTGGAGCGTGGCACGGAGCTCCGGGAGCAGGAGCTCGTCCTCGTCGACACGTTCGCGCTCCGCGAGGTCATCGCGGCGATGAAGCGGACGCGCGACCGAGAGGCGCTCGTGCGCTTGACGCGCCTCGCCGCGCACGTGACGGGACAGGGCCGCGTCGTCCCCACCGGCGCGGACCCGGCGCAGGCGAAGGCCATCGTCTCGGAGTGGTCGTCGTGGTGGTTCGTCCACGAGACCGACTACGTCGAGCTCCGTGGCGGCGAGAAGGTCGCGGCGAGCATCTCGCAGACGCGCTACGCGAAGTGGATGCTCGGGGCGGCCACCGGCCAGCTCGGGCTCTCGACCCGCGACGGGCTGCCGATCCTCGACAAGCTCCTCGTGCGCGCGCCCATCACCCTCGGGATGGCGCTCCTCGGTCTCCTCCTCGGACTGGCTCTCGCGGTGCCGCTCGGGGCCCTCGCCGCCTGGCAACGCGGGCGCGCGATCGATCACGTCACCGGGGCGGTGATGGTCGCTCTCTACGCGCTCCCGACCTTCCTCGTCGCGGAGGTGCTGCGCGTCCGCGCCGGCGGACAGCTCCTCTACGAGACGTTCTTCCCCGTCGTCGCGCTCGCGACCGTCGCCGTCGCCGCGACCACCCAGCAGCAGCGCGCCGCGATGATCGAGGCGCTCGCCGAGGACTACGTGCGCGTCGCACGCGCGAAGGGAGCGCGCACGCTGCGCGTCGCGGTGGTCCATGCGCTCCGGAACGCGCTCGTGCCGACGGTGACGCTCGCGGGCCTCCAGTTCCCTGCCCTCCTCGGCGCGGCGTTCGTGGTCGAGGAGGTCTTCGACATCCACGGGATGGGCTGGGAGACGCTCCGCGCGATCGAGGCGCGCGACGCGGCATGGATCGTCGGCGTGACCTTGCTCTGCGCCGTCGTCACGACGTTCGGCCTCGTCATGAGCGACGTCGCGTACGGCATCCTCGATCCCCGCGTCCGTGAGTCGTGGGCCGGAGCGCGCCGCTCGTGAGCATGGATCACGAGAGCGAGCCCATCATCCCGCTCCGGCGCCTGACGGGGCGGAGCGGCACGGTCGTCCTCGTTCCGCGGCCCGTGCCGCCCCCGCGCCCCCCTGGGGCGGTCCGAACCGCGTTCCGGGCAGCTATCAGAACCCGCCTCGGCGGCGCGGGGATGCTCGTCGTCGCGATGCTCGCCCTCGTGGCGGTCTTCGCGGATCTGCTCGCCAACGAGATGCCGATCGTCTGCGAGATCCGCGGCACGGTCTACGTCCTCCCCAACGTCACGCGACCGGCCACCCTCGAGGGCAAGGACGCGGGACGCATCGCGAGCGAGGCGACCTGGGCGGTGTTTCCGCTCGTGGCCCACGGTCCGGTCCTCCCCCCCGCCGCGTTCGAGGAGCACGTGCCCTTCGCGCGGCCGTTCGCCTCGAAGGGGCATCCGCTCGGCACCGACGGCGCGGGGCGCGACGTCTTCGCGCGCGTCGTCCACGGCGCTCGGAGCTATCTCGTGTTCGCGCTCGTCGCTGCGCTCGCGTCGATCGCGCTGGGAGCGGGGGTGGGGGCCGTCGCCGGGCTCTACGGCGGGACGTTCGACGCGCTGCTCGGACGCGCCATCGAGACGGTGAGCGCATTTCCGCCGCTCGTCCTCGTCCTCGGCATCCAGGCCGCCGTGCCGCGCCCGACGCTCGCGACCCTCTTCTTCGCGATCGCGATCACGCGCTGGCCGGAGGTCGCGCGCCTCGTGCGCGGCGAGGTGATGCGAGTGACGACGCGCGACTACGTGCTCGCCGCGCGGGCGCTCGGCGCGAGCCCTTGGCGCGTGCTCCGCCGCCATGTCGCGCCCCATCTCCGCGGCTCGCTAGTCGTTGCTGTCGCGGTCGGAATCTCCTCGGTCGTCCTGATGGAGGCCTCGCTCGACTTCCTCCACGTCGGCGCGCCGCCGAGCGGCGCGTCGTGGGGCGAGACGATGAGTCAGTTTCGCGACGCGCCTCACGCGTGGTGGGTCCTCCTCTTCCCTGGTCTCTTCCTCTTCGCCACGATCATCGGGCACAACCTGAGCGCCGAAGCGCTGCGCAACGCGCTCGACCCGCGCGCTCGGTGAGACGCCTGGCTGCTTGACGGAGCGCGCCGACCGTGTGGCAATGACCGCATGGCCGCTCGGCGAAACGCTGCCCTCGGCGCCTCGGTCGCCGCGCTGGTCGCATGCGGCCCACGCGAAAAGGACGCAGCGAAGTACCTCGGCGAGCAGGGGTACGCGGACGTCACGGTGACCAAGGACGGGCAGACCTTCGCGTGGACCGCCACGAAGGGAGACCAATACTGCACCGGCACGCTCGCGATGACGAAGGGGCTCGGCAGCTCCTCGCAGACGAACGCCGCGAGCTGCGAGCGTGACACGCGCGGGTGCAAGCCAGGCGCCGCCGCGGTCTGCACGACGATCGCCGACGAGCTCTACGGGAAGGACGCGAAGGTCTTCCCGACGAAGGCAGCCGAGCTCTATCGCGTCGCGTGCGAGGACGAGGACGCTCGCGCCTGCGCGCGGGTCGCCGAGTTCGAGAAGATCGACAAGGCCTGGGACAAGGTCCGCGCCTTCGCGAAGCGAGGCTGCGAGCTCGGATCGGGGGAGGGGTGCCGTCACCTCGCGATCACGGAGTCCGAGGGGCAGGGCACGGAGAAGAACACGGCGAAGGGCCTCGAGCTCGCGAAGAAGGCGTGCGACCTCGACGACAAGAAGGGCTGCCGCGCGCTCGCGGGTCTCCTCGTCGACGAGCGCCGGGCGGAGGAGGCCCTCCCGATCGCCGAGAAACTCTGCGCCGCGAAGTTCGAGGACGGATGCTTCGTCCTTGCCGCCGCGCTCTTCGACGTGAAGAAGGAGTATCCGCGCGCGCTCGAGTACCTGGAGGAGGCCTGCAAGGAGCAGAAGCTCCCCGCGCGCGGCTTCGCGTGCAACCTCGCCGGCGCCATCACGCTCGGCGGGCTGGGGACGAAGAAGGACTCCGCCCGCGGCATCGCGTTCCTCGAGGCATCCTGCAAGGAGGACTACGCCGAGGGGTGCTCGAATGCGGCGCGAATGTACAGGAGCGGCGCGAACGGCGTCGCGAAGGACAAACCCAAGGGCGATGCCTTCGCCGTGCAGGCGTGCAAGCTCGGGAAGACCGAGCTCTGTGACGGCAACTGATCCTCGCGCGCCGACGAGGCTATGCTCGCGGCACCATGTCGACATCCGCGCGCATCGAGCCCTCTGACGCGCTCCGGCGCGACGTTCGTGAGCTCGGCGCGCTCCTCGGGGAGACCCTGGTGGAGCAGGCCGGCGCGAAGCTGCTCGAGCTCGAGGAGGCGATTCGCGCCCTCGCCAAGGAGCGCCGGCGCGGCACCCGCGAGGTGAGGCGCGAGGCCGGAAGGAAGATGCGCGCGGCGATCGAGGCCCTCGACACGCACGAAGCAGCGAACGTCGCCCGCGCGTTCACCCACTATTTCCAGCTCGTGAACCTCGCCGAGCAGCATCATCGCGTTCGTCGCCTTCGCGAACGGGCGCGGAGCGGGGCTTCGTCACCGGGCTCGTTCGAGCACGAGGTCTCGCGCCTCGCCGAGAAGGTGTCGGCCGAGGCGTTCGCGGCGGCGATCGCGCGCGTCTCGATCGCGCTCGTCTTCACGGCCCATCCGAGCGAGGCGCAGCGGCGGACGGTGCTCGTCAAGCACCGGCGCATCGCCCAGATCCTCGCGCGCCGTGAGCGAGAGGACGTCCTGCCGTCCGAGCGCGACGACCTCGCGCTCGCCCTCCGCGAGGAGATCGCGTCGCTCTGGCAGACGGACGAGATCCGCGTCTTGAAGCCGCGCGTCTCCGACGAGGTCAAGAACACCCTCTACTATCTCGAGCAGGTCATCTTCCCGCTCGTGCCGCGCTTCTATGCGTCCCTCGAGCGGGTCGCCCGGCGCGCCTACGGCCAGGCGGTGCCGGTCGAGACCTTCCTCCGCTTCGGCTCGTGGGTCGGCGCCGACATGGACGGCAACCCGAACGTCACGCCCGAGGTGACGCTCGACACGGCCCTGGCGCAGGCGGCGCGCATCCTCGCCCTCTACCATCGCGAGCTCGAGACGCTCGGCGACGCGCTCTCCCAGAGTACGCGACGCGTCGCGGTCGATCCCGAGCTCGAGGCGTCGACCGCGCGCGACGCAGAGCTCCTCCCCGAGCTCGCATCGCACCTCGCCGACGCCGCGCGCGACGAGCCCTACCGGCGGAAGCTCCGCTTCGTCGAAGCGCGCCTCGAGGCGACACGCGACGCGATCTTCACCGCGAGGCGAACGAAGACGCACGAGCCGCCGTGGGCGCCGCACGCCTATCGCGCCCCAGATGAGCTCGTCGCCGACCTCGAGCTCGTCGCCGCGTCACTCGCGCGGAACAAGGGCGGTCGCGCCGGCGAGCGCCGCGTCCGCGCCCTCGTGCGTCAGGTCGAGACGTTCGGTTTCCACCTCGCGCGCCTCGACGTGCGCGTGCCCGCGGCGTGGGTCCGCGAGGCAGCCTGCAACGCGCTCTGGCTGCCGGAGGGCGCGGCCCTGGAGGGCGCCGCGCTCGATCGCGCGCTCGGGGAGGAGGGAGCTCCGCCCCGCCCCGACACTGCGGGGATGCGCGCGATGGAGGCGGTCGCCCGCGTCCGCGCCGTCACCGCCGACGGCGGCGCGGAGTCCTTCATCCTCAGCATGGCCCGCGGGCGACAAGACATGCTCGCGGCCCTCGTCCTCGCGCGTGTCGCGGGGCTCTATCGGCCGGAGGACGGCGTAGCCAACGTCTCGATCGTCCCGCTCTTCGAGACGCTCGAAGACCTGGAGCGCTGCGCGACGGAGGTGGACAGCGCCGCCGAGCACCCCGCCTACCGCCGCTATCTGGAGCTCCGCGGCGGCGTGCAAGAGGTGATGATCGGCTACTCGGACTCGAACAAGGACGCGGGCATCCTCGCCTCGAGCTTCGCGCTCTATCGCGCGCAGGAGGCGCTCGTGGCGGTCTCCAAGAAGCGCGGCCTCCACATCGAGATCTTCCACGGACGCGGCGGATCGATCGGACGCGGCGGGGGTCCGTCGCAGCGGGCGATCGAGAGCCTGCCGCCGGGGTCGATCGACGGCCGCTTCAAGCTCACCGAGCAAGGCGAGGTCGTCGGCTGGAAGTACCTCCTGCCCGACATCGCCGAGCGGAACCTGGAGCTCACCGCGAGCGGCGTGCTCCGCGCGACGCTCGATCCGCACCCCGTGCGGGAGGCGGCCTTCCTCCGCGCGTTCGAGGAGGCCTCTGCGAAGAGCCTCGAGACGTACCGCTCGCTCGTAAGCGACCCGGCCTTCCTTGCCTATTACGAAGGGTCGACGCCGCTCGCGGAGATCTCGCTCCTCAACATCGGCTCGCGCCCGGCGCGCCGCTCGGGGACGGCGACGCGCAGCCTCGACGACCTCCGTGCGATCCCGTGGGTGTTCGCGTGGACGCAGTCGCGCCAGATCGTGCCGGGCTGGTTCGGCGCGGGGAGCGCGCTCGTCCACCTCATCCGGGAGCACGGCGTCGACTTCGTGAGGCGGATGCGCGATGGATGGCCGTTCTTCGCATCGACCCTCGACGCGGTGGCCGTCGCCCTCGCGACCGCAGACATGGACATCGCGCGGAGGTACGCGGACCTCGTCCCGGACACGAAGAGCGCGGCGCGTCTCTTCGCGCGGATCGCGCTCGACCACGGCCGGGCCTCACGCGCGATCGCGGCCATCGGCGGACGTGGCGCGGTCCTCCCGCCGCAGTCGACGCTCGCGCGGGCGATCGATCTCCGTAACCCCTACGTCGACCCTCTCAGCTTCCTCCAGGTCGAGCTCCTCCGACGAAAGCGCGCGCGAGGCGGCGACGACCCCGAGCTCGACCGCGCGATCTTGCTCACGATCAACGGTATCGCCGCCGGGCTCCGCAACACGGGCTGAGCCTCGCTCGAAATCGGCGCGCAACCCCCGCCACGAGGCGGCCGACCGTCTCCTCGTGTTGCGACGCATCCGCTATCTCCTCCGACTCACGCGCGGCGCCGGCCGACCGCGCGACATGATCCTGCGGCACGAGCAGCCCCATCCGATCTTCACGATCGGCGTCGAGGGCAGCTGGCAGGTGGTTGCCGAGGGCGTCCTGCCGTCACACGTCCTCGTCGCGTACAACGGGGTCGATCTCTACGTCGCGGCCCACCCCTCGGCGAAGGGTGCCCCTGCCCCTCGAATCGACGGTGATCCGCTCACCCCACGCTGGGTCCCCGTCCGCCACACCGCGCATCTCGAGCTCGGACGCGCGATCATCGCGGTCCTCCCGCGACTGGCGGTCGTGCGCGTTCCCGCCGCATCCACCGTCCGTGACGGCGCCCTCGGCGCACCGCGCCTCGTCCGTGAGGAGACGACGGTGCCGGGCGACGCCCTCGTCATCGAGCACCTTCGTGCCGAAGCTGCACACCCCGCCACGGGAGCCTGACGATCGCGCCGAGCGACGCCAGGGCAGCGACGGTCAAGGGCGACGCCACGTCAGCTTCGTGACACGCCAACCGCCCGACGCGTCCCGCACGACATCGATCGCGTAGGAGGCTCCGCCGCCTCCGATCTGCACGACGCCTTCGCGCTCCTCGAGGAGGCTCGTCCCCACGGCCTCGCCGGAGCTCCACACGCCTGGAGCGTGGCGATCCTCGGCGAGCCTCCCGAGGTCGCTCGCGGTCAGGTTGCTGTCGGACGCGAGGAACGGCCGAACCAGCCCGATGTCCTCTCGGTCCACGGCCTCCGCGAGCGCGTGCACCGTCGCCTCCAGAGCGCGGAACGAGTCTGCCTCCTCGCGGCGAGCAGCCCAGAGGATGCTCCACGTCGCTCCCGCGCCGCCGTCCACTTCGGGATCGAGGAGCTTCATGCCCATGGGGGTCCTCTCGACCCTCAGGAGCTTGAGCACGGCCTCGTGCCGGCACGAGCCTTCGGTTCGCGACGCGTCGAATCGCACCGCGAGCTGAGTGCCGCCGAAGTCCGCGAAGAGCTCCTGCGACGTGTACTCGACGAACGGGAAGCTGCCCGACGTCACGCGCTCGACTCGAAAGGTGTAGAAATAGCTCTGGTGCCGTTTGCCCGTCGCGCGGCGGCCCGCGCAGCTCGCGAGGAGCTCGACCCCCGGAAAGCCGGGGCCGACGGCGCGCGTCGCGGGTGAACGTTCGGGTGCAACGGCGTTTCCGCGGGGCGGTGGGCGCGTCGCGCGGTCCGCCGCCCGCTGCGTGCTCTCCCCGCGGCACGCGCCCAGCGCCAGCAAGAGCCCGAGCCCGACGCCCCAGCCCGTCGTCGAGGCGATGACGGGCGCGGACGAGACGAGGCGGGAGAGGCGGCTCATGGCCAGGAGCCGACGTCTCGAGCGCGGTCCCTCTCCGCGCACGATGCCGCGAGGCATGCGACGCCGGTCGCCGTGAGGAGCGCGGGCCGCATGCGTCGATGCTAACGCGGGACGCCTCGGCGTCACCATGGCGCGAAAGACGCGCGCCCGGGCAGTGTGCGCGCGTGTACGGCATGACGCTGCACCCGCCCCGGCCCCCTTGGTTCCGCCCCGGGGATGGGTTACTCCTCCCCGCGAGATGCACATCATCGGTGGCTCGCGCCCTGGGGCGCCCGGAGGCGGAGGCGGCAGCGGAAAGAAGGATGCGGGCGTCGTCCCGTACGTGACGGAGCGCGACTTCGAGCAAGAGGTGCTCCTCGCCGAGGTCCCCGTGCTCGTCCAGTACACGTCCGAGCGGAGCCAGGCCTGCATCGCCATCGCGCCCGAAGTGGACGCGTTCGCGAAGGAGATGCAGGGAAAATGCAAGGTCGTGAAGGTCGACATCGACAAGGCGCAGGCCCTCGCGCGCCAGCTTCGCATCCAGCAGCTCCCGACGTTCATGCTCTTCGCGGAGCAGCGCCTCGCGGACGCGCAGGTCGGCCCACTGAATCGCAAGCAGCTCCGCGCGATGGTGGAGCCGTTCCTCCCCCGCCAGGAAGGCGCCCTCAAGGCGCGCGAGCTCGCCGAGCTCCTGAAGCGTGGCGGCGTCGCGCCGGTGGACGTGCGTGATGCGCAGGCCTTCGGGCGCGCGCACCTCCCGGGGGCGACGAGCCTCCCCGCCGACGCGATCGAGGGCCGGCTCGCGGAGCTCTTCATGCTCCCCGGCCAGCCTGTCCTCTACGACCGCGCGGGCGAGAAGACGAAAGAGCTCGCCGTGAGGCTCGCGGAGGCGGGCGCGCCGGTCGCGTTCCTCGAGGGCGGCATCCTCGCGTGGGAGGCCGAGGGTCTTCCGGTCGAGCGGCCCTGAGCGCGGCTCAGCCGGCTCTCGTCTCCGAGAGCTTCCGCATCAGCTCCGCCGTCGCGTCGTCCGCGGGGAAGTACGTCTCGATCCGGAGCTCCTCCGCCGTCGCGTCGATCGCGGTCCCGATCGTCGAGATCATCGTGAAGAGCCTCGCCTCGTAGGGGCCGCGCACGAGGTGGAGGGTGAGGAAGGGCCCGAGCTCCGCCCCCGAACGGAGCTCGGGTCGCGGGAGGTCGGGGATGGCGTCGAGGACGGCGCGCACCTCCGCGTAGGCCGGATCGTCTGCGGCGCGCGCCGTCTCGCGCCGCGCGCGCTCGAGCATCAGGGCGGCGGCCTCGTCGAAGTTGACGATGGACGGTCGGAGCCCGAGAGGGTGGAGGCCCGCGACGAGCACGTTCTTCATCACCTCCGGCGGCGCCGCGGCCATATCCATGAACACGGCGAGGAGGCGGAGAGCGCCCGCGTTCATGGCGAGGATGTTCCATGCGCGGTCGCACGCGATCGCCCCGTTCGGCTCGACCCCGTGGAGCACGAGGTCGACCGCCCGGCGGAGGGAGGCTGCGGCGGGCGCGTCGAGCGGCTCGTCGCGATACGCCGCCACGAACCCGGCGGCCTCGAGGAGCGTGTTGCGGTCCCGGAGGGTGAGGTCGAGCGCCGATCCGAGGAGGAGCACCATCGTCCGACTCGGCGTCGCCTTTCCGGTCTCGAGGCAGCTCAGGTGACGCGGCGAAATCTCCGCGTCGCGCGCGAGCCGCTCCTGGCTCATGCCGCTCTTGGTACGGAACCGGCGGAGGAGCGCGCCGAAGGGCGAGGCGGAGACGACGGTGGCCACGGGCCCAGGTTAGCGGGAGCCCCGCTGCGCCGTCATGACCTCCGAGGTCATGGTCGCCATGACCTCGCGGCTCCATCCTCTCCCATCATGAACAACGTCCTCCGGGTCGGAGCGCCGATCGCCCTCTTCCTCGTGTTCACCGCGTACACGCTCGACGTGGCGCACACGCACGGGCTCCTCGGGTTCCTCTCGCTCGCCGGGCGCGAGCGGTGGGGCATGCAGCTCCTCCTCGACCTCGTGATCTCCCTGTTCTTCGCAGGCGCGTGGGTCAAAAACGACGCGAGGCAGCGCGGGATCGACGCGCGGCCCTACCTCGTCGCGATGGCGCTCGGCGGCTCCGTCGGCACGTTCGCCTACGTCGTCCGCCGCTCTCTCGCGCCCGCGCCGCAGCGCCACCCGCAGCTCTGACCTGCGCGTCGCTCAGAACGCCACCACCACGTCCACCGTCCGCCCCGCCCGCACCGACACGCGCGATCGCGTCTCGGGCGCATGCAGCAACATCGGCACGAGCACCCCTACCGCCGTCCCGAGGCCCGCGCCCGCGAGCGTATCGGTGAGCCAGGCGTCGTCCGAGGCGATCCGCGCGTACGCGGTCGCCGCCCCCAGCCCCATCCCGGCCCCCCAGACGAGCGGCGCGAGCCGATAGCCGCGCATCGAGGCCACCGTCCCGCTCGAGGCCGCGAGCGCGAAGGCCATCGTGGTGTGGGTGGAGGGCAGCGAGCCGAGGCCCTCCGCCGGGGCGCTCCCGACCGCGTCGACGTCGGCGCGCGCCGACGCGTGCCATCGGGGACGCTCGCGGGCGAAGGCGAGCCCGAGGCCCTGATCGAGCACGACGGCCGCGGCGGTCGCCTCCGCGACGAGGAGCACGTCGACGAGGAGCTCGTCCTTCCGACGATCGGCGAAGGCCGCGAGGGATCCGAGGCCCAGGGCGAGCACCGGGGCGGCGCCGAACGCGAGGATGTGGCTCACGTTCCGCGCGGGGGTGGTGTCGTCGCGGACGAGCGCGTTGCGCGCCCCTTCGTCGAGCCCGTTCGACGCGCCGCCCGCCTTGCCGTCGCAGGCGCGACACGACGAGGGCACGAGATCGTCGTGGAAGACGACCGAGGTCACCGCGAGCGCGGAGAGCCCGAGCGTGACGGGGAGATCGACCGCCCAACGGTGGCGGAGACGGACGGGCGCCGTGACGGGCCCGAGCTCGTCCGGGCTCGACTCGCGGGTCGGCTCTTCCGCGCGCGCGTCCGCCGTCGAGACGAGCCACGCGGCGCCGAGGAGCAGCGCCGCGAGGGGCCCCGGACGGTTGCGTCTTGACGACTCGCGGGGAGGGCGCGACATGTCTACGGGTGACTGCGCCGAATCTAGAGCATTTCCGCACGCTGCTCCACGAGCACATGGCGAAGCGCGGTCTCCGCTCGACGGACCAGCGCCGGCTCATCGTCGAGACCTTCTTCCAGTCCCCGAATCACATCAGCATCGAGGAGCTCCTGGCCCAGGTCCGCCAGCAGGACAGCCGGGTCGGCTACGCGACGGTGTACCGGACCTTGAAGCTCCTCACCGAGTGCGGCGTCGCCTTCGAGCGGAAGTTCGGCGACGGCCTCACCCGGTACGAGCTCGCCGACGAGGAGTCGCACCACGACCACCTCATCTGCGTCGAGTGCGGGAAGATCGTCGAGTTCGAGGAGCGCCAGATCGAGGCGCTCCAGGAGAAGGTCGCCGAGCGCCACGGCTTCGCGCTGAAGAGCCACAAGCTCGAGATGTACGGCACGTGCCCCGAGTGCCAGGCCAAGGCGACCGCGCGCGTCGCCGCCGCGAAGCCTCGCAACTAGGACGTGTCCCTGAACGGCGGCGCTCCCTCTCGCCCGTGCCCGTGCCCGTGCCCGTGCCCGGCGGACGCAACGAGACGCGCGCAGCGGCCGACATGGCGTCGATGCAGGCGCTCGATCACGAACGGCTCGATGTCTACCACCTCGCGCTGGACTTCCTGGTCTTCGCGAACAGCGTGATCGAGGGACTACCGCGCGGTCGCAGCCACCTCGCCGACCAGTTCACCCGCGCGTCGATGTCCATCGTGCTCAACATCGCGGAGGGGGCGGGCAACGTCTCGAAGGGTGACAAGCGCCGCTACTACCTGACGGCACGTGGCTCGGCCACGGAGTCCGCAGCTTTGCTCGATGCGTGCCTGCGCCTGAAGCTGCTGGACGCCGCACAGCACGAGGCCGGCAAGCAGATGGTCGTCCGCATCGTCGCGATGCTCATCCGCCTGGCCCAGGCCTGCGAAGAGCCGCGCACCGGGTCAGATGCGTAGCCAGAGCATGGCGCACCCGAGCGCGACGACCGCCGCGTAGTTGCGAAGCGTCTGCTCGTAGCGCGTCGCGAAGCGCCGCGCCTGCTTCAGCAGGTTGAACGTGCACTCGATCTCGGACCGCGCCTTGTACAGCTCCTTGTCGTACGAGCGTGACGTCGCGCGGCTCCGGTTCCACGGGATCACCGGCGTGCAACCAGCCGCTTCGAGTGACGCTCGGAACGCGCTCGCATCGTAAGCCTTGTCGCGATCAGACACCGCGACTGGGCACGCGAGGCCAGCTCCTTCGCTGGAACGATGTCGTTGCGCTGACCCTCGGTGACCTCGAACGCCAGCGGGAGCCCGAGCGCGTCCACGACGAGGTGCACCTTCGTCGAAGGACCCCCGCGCGAGCGCCCGATCCCGTTCGCGGCGCCCCCCCTTTCGCCCCGGCGGCGTGCTGGTGCGCCCTGTTGATCGTGCTGTCCAGGGAGTGCCACTCATCATCCGGATCGACGCGCAGGGCCTCGAACAGCCGCGTCCATCGGCCGTCCTTCGACCACCGGTCGAACCGGTTGAACACCGTCTTCCAAGAGCCGAACTCCTCCGGGAGATCGCGCCAGGGCACGCCCGTGCGCCGCCACCAGAGCACCGCTTCGATGAAGTTGCGGTCGTCCCGCCCGCGTCGCCCCGTGCGCCGCTGCGAGTGCAGCACGCGCTCGATCCTCGACCACTGCTCATCGCGAAGCTGGCGGCGAACCATGCGCGTGATGGAACACACCGCAGAACCCATGGAAAGGACGTGCAGTGAGCACAGCAACTTCCGCTCGGACCCGATCGGGCACGGGCACGGGCACGGGCACGGGCACGGGCACGGGAAGACCGAGCCCGTTCAGGGACACGCCCTAGCGCTCAGCGCGCGTCGAGCACGCGCGCGTCGGTCACGACCCAGTGGCAGCGCACGTCGTGGGTCGTGTGGGGCACCTCCGCGAGGAGCTGCCAGTCGTAGGCGACGATGATCGTCGTCGCCGGCGGCGAGAACTTCGGGATCGTCCGATCGTAGTAGCCCGCGCCGTAGCCGATGCGATGCCCCGTGGGATCGGCGCCGATGGCCGGGACGACGATCACGTCGAGCGCCGTCGCCTCCTTCGAGCCTGCGGCCGGCTCGGAGAAGCCGTAGCCGGCCTCGTCCATCGCCGCGGGGTCGGAGACGAGGCGGAAGGTCATGTCGCCTGACTCGGGGTCGATCGCCGGGTACGCCAGCGCGACGCCGCGCGCGCGCAGCGTGGCGTCGAGCGGGCGGAGGTCGACTTCGTGGCGCGCCTCGATCGGCCAGAAGAGCGCCACCGCCTTCGCCGACGCGATCGCCTCGTGGGCGAGGAGGCGCGCCACGATCGCCCGCGAGCGCTCGGCGCACGCCTCGGCCGGCGTCGTCCGGCGCACGCCACGGAGGCGCTTCCGGAGCTCCGCCTTCACCTTCAGGCGGATGAAGTCGTCCGGCGCGAGCTCGTGCGAGTGCGGCGCGTCCTTCATCGCGAGCTCCGCGTCTTCGCCGCTCTCGCCTTCTTCGCGAGACGGACCTCGAAGCCCTCGTCGACGTCGTACGTCGTCACGACGAGCTCGGTGACCTCCCCCCGCTTCGAGGGGTCGGAGTTGATCGACCGAGCGGCGCGGAGCGTCGTCACGTGGAGCCCGTGCTTCGTGTAGAGCGCACGCATTTCGTCCGTGTCCCCGTTGGAGAGGAGGGCACGGACTCCTCGGTCACGGAGCTCCGTCAGCTTCTTCGCCAGGCGCTCCTGCTCGGCGTAGCCGAACCCCTCCGCGGCGTAGGCGGTGAAGTTCGCCGTCTTCGACACGGGCATGTAGGGCGGGTCGAAGTACACGAAGTCCTCCGGCCCGAGGCCGTGGAGGATCGTCTCGAAGTCGGCGTTGACGATCTCGGCGCGCGAGAGGGCGGTGTGGGCGGCGCGGAGGACGGCCTCGTCGAGGATCTTCGGCTTCGCGTACCGCCCGAACGGGACGTTGAAGACGCCCTTCGAGTTCACGCGCCAGAGCCCGTTGAAGCAGGTCTTGTTGAGGAAGAGGAGACGCGCCGCGCGGGCGACGGCGCCGAGCCCGGAGGTGTCCTTGCTCCGCATCGCGTAGAAGTAGTCGCTCCGATCCTCCTCGGTCATCTCTGCGAACTTCGTCGCGATGCCGCGGAGCTCCTCGACGAGGGCGTCGACGTCGTTCTTGACCGCGCCGTAGAGCGCGACGAGCTCGTCGTTCTTGTCGGCGAGGCGCGCGCGGTCGAACCGCGCCCCGTCCGCGAGGGCGAAGAACATCGCCGCGCCGCCCGCGAAGGGCTCGGCGTAGACGCGGAAGCGGCCGGTCGGAACGTGGCGCTCGAGCTGGGCGAGGAGCCGTCCCTTGCCCCCGGCCCACTTCACGACGGGCCTTGGCGACGTCGTGGACACGACGGGGCTCGCCTCCTTGGCGGTCGTTGGGCGGGGCGCGCGCTGCACCATGTCCTCCTGCGTGGCTAACGCGGCGCCGCGTCGCGCGCAACCGCGGCGTCGCGCGGAGCGCCGGCGTCCCCAGCCGTAGGCGTTCCGAGGAAGAGGGCGAGGCGCTCGTCGGAGACGGCGAAGGTCGCCTGGACGTCGCTCACCGCGCAGGCGTGACGCGCCCGCGGGGAGGGCGGCGGGGCAGCGGCCGGGGGCGAACCGCCCGGCTCCGCGGAAGGGAGGGGCGAGCAGCGGATGACCCTGGGTCGTCCCGCGTCCGCCGAGGCCACCGCGAGCTCGACGTCGACGCTGCCTTCGAGCTTCGCGCCCTCGCCCGCGGCGAGGACGCGCTCGGCGTAGAGCCCGGCCGCGGCCTCGCGCAGCACCTCCGCCGGCGCCGTCAGCGCCTCCCCGCGGGGCGCGCGGACGACGCGCACGGACGTGATCCGCGACGGCTCCGTACGGAGGCTCGCACGGTTCACGTAGAGGGCGGAGGCGAGGTCACGCAGGGCCAACGGGGCGACGAAGACGCCGGGGCGACCGTCGATCGCGCCGTAGATGCCGCCCTCGCCCTCCGACCCGAGCACGATCGTGGCCGGCGCGTTGCCGTCCTCGAATCCGACGACGACGCGGCAGGCGCTCGTCGCGAGCCCGAAGGTGCCGTCGTCGACATCGGCGACCCAGCGATCGACCTTGCCGCGGGTGAACGCCTCGAGGAGCGAGACGACGGAGCCGTCGGTCTCGAAGCCGCTCGGCTGCACGAGCTCCATCCGACCTGCCTTCGTCGCGAGATCCTGCGGCGCGCCGCAGCGTAGCCGCATCCTCGCGACCGGCCGCGCGTCCTCGAGGAGAGTGCGCGCTCGGGTGATCGTCTCGCGCGGCAGGAGCCTCCGCGCGGCCGCGACGGGGACGTAGAGACGCGCGAGATCGAACGCGCGCCGGACCTGGACGAGGCCATCTTCGCCCACCCTCCCGACCTCCACCGTCTCCTCGTGGTCGCCCGCGCGAACCGTGACGCGGGCGAGCACCGGCATCGTGGGCTCGTGATCGCCGCGGCGGATCTTGCCGGTCGGCGACGCCGTGAGGCGCGAGACGAGCTCGCTCACCGCGTCGGCCTCGTCGGGCGTGAGATCGCGATCCAGCGTTCGCGAGCGCCATCCGTTCCCCTTCCGAGCGAGATCGACGCGCGCGGGCCTCGGGGCGCCCGCGTCCGTGCCTCCAGAGTCGGGGCCGTCCTCGAAGCGGATCTCCTCGACCTCGTCGTGATCGAGGAGGAAGGGCCTCTGCTCGACGATGGAGGCCGGATCGACGCGGAGCGCCTCGAGCGCGCCCTTCGGCGCGCAGGCCGCGACGCGGGTGGGCTTCTTGCGGAGCACGACGACGTCGTCCGGATGACCGGGGCAAGGACCGCCGAAGACGATCTCGCCGAAAGGGCGCCCGTCGCGAGGCACGAGCGTCATCGTGAGGACGGGCTTCGCGACGAGCTCGTCGACGACGGCGTCCTTCGGGAAGGCCTCCGCGCGGACCTCGGCGAGCGCGCCCCAGATGCGCTCGGTGCCCGCCCGGCTCGCGACGAGCCCGTGCTGCGCGACGCGGAAGAAGCGGCCCTTGATGTGCTCGAGGGTGAGCCCGCCGTCCGGGTACGCGACGGAGAAGGTCGCGAGCTCGAGCGAGAGGTACGGGACGACGGTGCGATCGCGGTACGTGTCTCCCGGAGCGAGGATCGTCCTCGTGAAGTCCTTCGACACGACGATCGGCGCCTCGTCGCCCACGCGGAGGTAGCTCGAGCCCTCGGGCCGCGGCGACGGGCCGCCGAGCGCGAACCGATGGACCACCGCGCCCATCGTGATCGTGCCCGACGCGCGCGGCGCCTCGAGCCCGAGCGCGCCGTCGCCTGCCGCCTTTCGCTGGACGGTGGCGAGCTCGAGCGACTGCAGGAGCCGCTCGACGGCCTGCTGGTCGGCGCGCTCTCGGTTCAGGCGCCACGGACCGTCGCCCTTCACGTCGCGCTCGAGGACGATCGACTCGGCCTCCTCGCCCTCCGCGGCCGCGCGCACGAGCTCGATCTTCGAGAGCTCTTCGCGGCGCCAGGCGACGAAGACGTTGTTCTCCCGCCGACGCCGCTCACCCTCCGAGACGCGGTCGCGGTCGAGGAAGAGCCAGACGGCGAGGAGGCCCGCGACGAGGCACAGGACGATCGTGGTCGCGTGCCGCTTCACGGCTTCTTCTTCTTCGTCTTCTTCGGGGCGCCCTCTCCCGCGCGACGCACGAGCGCGATCGCGATGCCCGCGAGGGCGAACGCGCCTGGCATGAAGAGGAGGACGTAGCGGCGGATGTCCGAGCGCGAGTCGTCGGTGATGCGCATGCCGGCCGCCACCACGCTCCGCTCCGGGATGTCGAGCACCTGGGGCTTCGCCGCGAGCCACGAGATGGCGCTCTCGAGGAGGATCGCCGCGCCGCGGACGGGGAGCGGCTCGCGGAACTGCTGCGCGGTGAGCGCGCTGGCGGTGCCGAGGACGAAGAGGCGAGGACCGTGGGGCGCGTCGGGGAGGGCCTTCGGCCGCTCGGACGCCATCGCGAGGACGAGCGGGCCCGAGAGGTCGCCGGGGCGCTTCACGGGCGTGTCCTTCCAGTCGGCGGCGCCGGCGAGGCTCACGAGCCCGAACGCGCGCGGCGACGAGACGAGGACGTCCTGGGGCGTCACGCTCCCCTCCGTCGCCTCCCCCGCGGCCCGGCGCATCGACCGCGTGAAGTGGACGACGACACGCGGGACCTCACGCTGCCCGTCGCCCTTCACGAGGCTCGCCGTCACGGGGTGGACCTTCGGCTCGGCGACGAAGCGGATGCCACCGGTGCCCGCGAAGGCGAGCGTGTCGTCGGCCTCCACGACGAGGTCCTCGTCGAGGGCGACGCCGAACGGCGCGAGCACGCGATCGAGGCCGGCGGGGAGGATGCCGGTCTGTGGATCGGCGCCTTCGACGATCGGGCTCGCGGCGAGGAGCAGGTTGCCGCCGCCGAGGAGCCAGGTGCGGAGGCGCTCGACCTCGTCCTTCGTGAACGGCGCCCGCATCCCCGCCACGACGGCGACGGTGCAGCCCTCGAACGGCTTGGCGTTCCCGGGCGCGCCGACGTCGACGGGCGCGAGCTCGTAGTTGTCCTTCTCGAGGACGTCGCGGAGCGCGCCGGCGCCGCGGTCGCCGGCGTCGAGGATGCTCATCTCGCCGTGTCCCTGCGTGAAGCAGAGGCGGGTCTTCGCCCCTCCGAGCACGTTCCGGATCGCGCTCGTGAGCGCTTGCTCCTCCTTGGGCTTCACGTGCGTGTCGTCGGAGCGCGAGACCTCGATGAGGTCGGGCGGGGTGAGAAACCAGTGCTTGTCCCCGCGCGCGACGACGACGACGGCGTCGGCGACGACGTGTCCCTGCTCGGTGCGGCCCGTCTCGATGCGAAAGCGCTTCTTGACGTCTTCGAGCGCGACGACGTCCTTGTCGGGGTCGACGTAGCGGACCTCGAGCTTCGTCGTCTCTGCCTGGTAGGCGACGAGGAGCTGCTTCACGCTCTGCTCGAGCGGGTCGGAAGGCCCGAGGAGGACCCAGACCTGGACGCCGGCCGGCAGCGTCCGCAGCGTCTCGAGCGTCGCGGGCGAGAGGGAGTAGCGCTTGTTCGTCGTCCAGTCCCACCGGGAGTAGCGCGTGGCGACGAGCACGTTGAGCAACAGGACGACGACGACCGCCGCGACGACGGAGACGAGCTGCGAGACCTGTACGGGCTCGAGCTCCGGGAGCTCCCGACCGAAGATCTTCCGCGCCATCAGCTCCACCTCCACGCGTCGACGGCGCGCACCGTCGTGAAGAGGCAGAGCACGGTGACGGAGAGGTAGAAGACGAGCCGCCGCGAGTCGACGATCCCCGACGCGAAGTCGTTCATGTGAGCCCAGACCGAGACGTGGGCGCAGACGTCGTGCATGAGCGTGCCCTCGCGCGCGACGAACTCGCCGACGCCGAGGATGAAGAGCGCGAGGACGAGGAGGGCGGTCAGCACGAGGGCGAGGAACTGGCTCTTCGTGATCGCGCTCATGAGGAGGCCGATCGCGAGGTACATCGCGCCGACGAGCACGACGCCGAGGTACGCCGCCGCCGCGACGCGGAGGTCGACGTCTCCCGTCTGGCGGAGGATGACGACGTACAGGGTCGTCGGCGCCCACATCGCGAGGTAGGTCGTGAGGACGGCGGCGTACTTCGCGAGGACGACCGCGAGGCTCGACACGGGGGCCGTCATGAGCGACTCGACCGTCCCGCTCCGGCGCTCCTCCGCGAAGAGGCGCATCGTCATCGGCGGGACGAGCAGGAAGAGGACGACGTAGAGGAGGACCGTGTTCCCGAAGAAGGCCTGGAGCGGCGTCTGGTCGCTCGCGGCCTGCCCGGCGCTGGCGAAGTGATCGACGAGCAGGAAGAAGTGCATCCCCTGCACGAGCAGGAACACGGTGATGAGGACCCACGCGAGCGGCGTCACGAAGAACGCGAAGAGCTCGCGCTTCCAGATGGGCCAGAAGCTGCTCATGCGCTCGCTCCTGGCTCCGCGGCGCGGCGCTCGCCCGCGGTGAGCTCGGCGAAGACCTCCTCGAGCGAGCTCCGCGTCGCCCGTACCTCGCGGACGTAGAGCCCGGCGCGGACGAGCGCGGCGACGGCGTCCTCGACGGCACGGGCGATCGCGACGTCGTCGACCTTCTTCCCCCACGTCGCCCGGAGCGTGTGGACCCCCTCTTCGCGATGCGCGGCGGCCGCGTCCTCGTCGACCTTCGCGATCCCCTCGACGCCGCGGACCGCCGTGAGCGCCGCCTCGCGTGCGCCCCGGACGACGACGAGGAGCCCGGAGGGTCGCCGCTTCCTCTCGAGCTCTTCCATCGTCCCCGCCGCGACGAGCTTCCCCTTCGCGATCACGACGACGCGCGAGCAGCTCGCCTCGACCTCGCTCAGGATGTGCGTCGAGAGCAGGACCGTGTGGTCCTTCCCGAGGTTCTTGATGACGTCGCGGACCTCCCGGATCTGATTGGGGTCGAGGCCCGCGGTCGGCTCGTCGAGGACGAGGAGCGGCGGCCGGGCGACGAGCGCGTCCGCGAGGCCGACGCGCTGCCGGTAGCCCTTCGAGAGGTGCCCGATGAGCACGTTCGCGACGTCGTCGACCTTCGCCTTCGCCATCGCGTCGTCGACGTGGCCCGCGCGATCGCGGCGGGAGACACGCTTCAGCTCCGCGCGGAAGGCGAGGTACTCCGCGACGCGCATCTCCTGGTAGAGCGGCACGGCCTCCGGCATGTAGCCGATCTTCTGTCGCGCCTCGAAGCTCTCGCTCTGGATGTCGTGGCCGGCGACGACGACCTTGCCGCTCGAGAGGCCGAGGAAGCCCGCGAGGATGCGGAGGGTCGTGCTCTTGCCTGCGCCGTTCGGGCCGAGGAAGCCGACGACCTCGCCTCGGTCCACGTCGAAGGACACGCCGTCGACGGCGACCTTCTTGCCGTAGCGCTTGACGAGCTTCTGGACGGAGATCACGGCGCGGGGAGATGCCTTATCACGCTTCGAACCAGGCTCGCAGCCTCGCGTAGACGTCCCGGTTCGAGAGCAGATCGAGGTGCGCCGTCGCCGGGGCGACGAAGGTGTGGGCCTCGGGGAAGCGGAGCGTGAGCGCGGGCAGCTCGTGGATGCCGAGCGCGCTCGTGACCGGGACGAGCCCGTCTCCCGGCAGCGAGCGGAGAGGCGCGCCGTCCGGGATCGTCCGCGCTCGCGTCCCGGCCACGGCGTGACAGGCGACCCCGGCGGGGAGCGACAGCGCGCGCCGAGGATCAGCCCCGCGGCCGAAGCGCTCGCGCCCCTGCCAGTCCTCGTCCCGCACGTTGCCGTAGCGTAGGTCGGTGACGCCTGCGCTCCGGATCTTGCCGAGCGTCGCGAGCGGCGCGCTGTAGGCGCTCACGTCGAGGAGCGCGTCGACGATGCTCCCCCCGCGCTCGAGCGGCGAGCCGTGGTGCGGCGTGCCGAGGCACACGTAGCGCTTCACGAGCGGCCGGAAGGAGAGCGTGAGCTCCTCCGCGAGGTGGAGAGCGCTCCGCGCGACGAGCCCGCCCATGCTGTGCGTCAGGAGGGAGACCTCCTCCAGCGGGACGGGCCACGCGCGCACGAGCGTCTCGAGCAGCTCGGCGAAGGCGCGGCCGTTGGTCGAGACGTGGAGGCCGCTGTTGTAGACGAGGTGAACGGCGGTGAGCCCGTGGTCCTTCGCGAGGGCCTCGCCGTGATCGTGCCCGCCCCGCGTCCACTGTCGGTCGGTCATCGACGAGCCGTGCACGAGCACGAGCAGCTTCGGACCGGCCTCGGGGAGGGCGGCGCGGAGGGCGGCGGCCTCGAGGGTGAGGGCGCGCTGGTCGCGGCGGAACGCCATCCGGATCGCGAGCGGGCTCCCGCTCGCGAGGAGGTGGTCGCCGAGGACGCCGTTGAGGGCCGCGAGGACGGCCTCGCGCTCCGGGCCGGGCGTGCTCTCGCCGAGGAGCGGGGCTAGGTGCCCGAGCGCGACGTCGAGGCTCGTGCCGACGAGGTCCGTGACGCGCTCGATGCTCCCGTAGACGAGCCCCGTCACCGCGTCCACGGGGCGCGCGAGCGGCCGGCCGAGGACGGCTGGACCGCTCCCGATCGTACGGTGCATCTCGCGCACGACGCGCGTGACGGCGCGCGTCGCCTCGACCGCCAGCTTCGTCGCGGCCCGGAGATCGTCGGCGTGCTGGCGATTCGTCATCGCGGGCAGAGGAGCACAGGCGGCGTCCCCCGTGCTACTCGGGCGACATGAGCCTGACCGAGGATCGGACGATCGCCTGCCCGTCGTGCGGCGCCGCGTCGACGACGCGCGTGCACAAGGCCGTCGACGTCACCGTCACGCCGGAGCTCGAGGCGATGCTCCTCGATGGCCGGATCTTCCTCTTCACGTGCCCGTCGTGCGGGCATCGCGCGCGCATCGTGGAGCCGGAGCTCCTCTACCGGAGCCGTGAGCTCCTCGTGCAGCTCGACGCGCTCGGGACGTTCGACGCGGCGGCGGCGTCCTCCGCGCTGGGCTCGTCCCTCCCGAAGACCGTCCGCGTCGTGCGTGACGGCAACGCGCTCGTCGAGAAGGTGAAGATCGCCGAGGCGGGGCTCGACGACCGCGTCGTCGAGGCGATGAAGGTCCTCGCGAAGGCGTCGATGCCGGACGGCGACGGCAAGCGGCTCCTCTTCGAGGCCGCCGAGGGCGAGGGAGACGCCGCGCGGGTCCGCTTCACGCTCCTCGCGCCGGACGGCAAGGCGGCCGGGGTCGGCCTCGCCCGCGCCGCGTACGATCGACTCGCGGCCGAGCTCGCCGCGAGCGGCCGCCTCGTCGATCCGGGTCCGTGGGTGGTGGTCGACGAGGCCTTCGCGCGCGCCCTGCTCGCGCTCTGAGCAGGCAGGACGCGAGAATTTTCCTCCGCGCCGCCGCCGAGGCACAGTGAGGGCGTGGGTCGTCCGTTCGCCCTCGCGTCCGTCGTCGTCCTCGCGTGGGGATGCCGACCCGCGACCTCGGAGCCGCCCCCGGCCGCGAGCAGCAGCACCCCGGTCGCGTCCGTCGCGGCAGAGGCTCCGGCCGCCCGGGACGCCGGCGCGGAGCCGG
>JALHPN010000015.1 GCA_022842465.1 Polyangiaceae bacterium
GTCGCACCCGGCGGCGCGGACGGGCTCGCGCTCGGCGACGGCGGCGTCGCGGCCATCGGATCGCCCGTGAGGACCTTCCCGCCCTTCTCCGCGCACTCCTCGGAGGGCACGGAGATCCAGCCCTGCCCCTTGCACTCGTTCAGGCCCTGGCAGCCGCTCTTGCCGTCCGAGCTCTGGCACTCGGAGGTGCCCTTGCACGTGTTGATGCCTTCGCACTTCACGAGCGCGTCGGCGCGCTGGGTGGCCTGCTCCTCCGAGCCGTTCGAGCTGCATCCGGTCGCCATCGCGGCGAGGAGGGCTGCGACACCTGCGGCGATGGCCGCGCCTCTGGTCGTATCCATGTTGTCCGTCTCCTTGGTGAGTGATGCAGCTACGTGGAGTACGGGCGCTCGGTACTGTATGGTTCTCCTGAACGGCACGATTCGAAATGCTGAACGACGGTCGCAAGTCCTTGCTCGCCCATGCCGAGAAGCTCCAGGCGCTGCGCGTGCTCGTGGAGGTCGGCGGCTTCCGACGCGCGGCCGCGCAGCTCGGGCAGTCTCCGTCGGCGCTCTCGCAGTCGATCGCGACGTTGGAGCGCCACGTGGGCCAGGCGCTCGTGGTGCGAGGCAGCGTCGTGCGCGCCACGCCGCGAGGCGAGCTCGTGCTCTCGCGAGTCGGACCCGCGCTCGACGCCATCCTCGCGATCGACGAGCCGAAGGAGGCACGCTCGCTGCCGAGGACGAAGCTCCGGCTCGGCGCCTACGAGAGCATCGCCATCTACGCCCTCCCGGAGCTCCTCGCGCGGCTCTCGGCGAGACACCCGAGCCTCGTCGTGGCCATCCGCACCGGAAGGAGCGGGACCCTCGCCCAGCTCGTGCGTCGCGGGGAGCTCGAAGCCGCGCTGCTCATCGAGAACGATCTCGTCGGAAAGCTGGAGGTCGACGTCCTCGCGCGCGATCAGCTCGGCCTGTGGACCTCGCTGCGAGTGCCGACGACGAGGACCACCACCTATGCGGGGCTCGCGCCCGGCGCCGACGGCCTGCCGCGGTTCTATCGACGCTTCGTGCGGGGGATGGGGCTCCCTGCCCGCGCGTTCATCGAGTGCGACAGCTTCGAGGCGCTGCGGATGATGGCGGTGCGGGGCGTGGCGCCGGCCGTGCTCCCGCGCCGCGTCGCCCTTCGCACGGCGGGGGAGCTGCGCCAGGTGCCGCCGACCCGCGCGGGCGTCGTCGAGTCCGGCGAGCACGCGATCTGCCTCGTGAGCCGAGCCGGCGTGAACGCGGCCGTGCGCGAGGTCGTCGCCGGCGAGCTCAGGGCCGTGCTCGGCTGACGAGCGCGTCCGACTCCTCCTTGTGCGTGGGACAGTCGCGCGCGAGGGAGACGACGTCGGTGCCGCCCTCGATCGCCGGCTTCCGCCACGTCACGGTGCGCGCCGTCGTCTCGACGCGGTCCGCCTCCACCTTCTCCGTCACACGCGCGCGCACCGCGACCAGCATCCCGAGATGGAACTCGAAGCGCGCGGAGGAGACCTTGGCGCTCGGATCGTGGGACGTCCACTCGAGCGCAGTGTCGTCGGCCGCGGCCCCCCCGGAACCCCCGGCTCCCCCGATGCGCGTCTGCCACGCCCCCTGCCCGCCCGGCTCGAAGCGCTCGCGCACGTCACGCGGCGTCATCCCGAGCCGAACGTTGGGCAGCGGCCCCTCCGCCGCTCCCCGCTCGCACGCGACGCCCATCACGATCGCCGCGATCGCGACGACGAGGCGAAGGGCTACCCGTGCGCGGACCATGCGCCTCATGTGGCGCCGCCCCGCCTCTCCGTCAAGCCGTCGCGTCCCGCTTCCGCCTCCTGCCGCGCTACCCTCGCCCCCGTGCCGGCCCTCCCCACGATCGCCATCGCCTGCCAGGGCGGCGGAAGCCACGCCGCCTTCACCGCCGGTGTCCTCGAACGCTGGCTCGAGCCGGACGTCGCGCGGCGCCGTGAGCTCGTCGCGTTGAGCGGGACCTCCGGCGGCGCGGTCTCCGCCGCCCTCGCGTGGGCCGGCCTCGTCGCCCGCGGGCCCGGCGCGGGCCGATCGGAGGCGCGCACGAGGCTCCGCGCATTCTGGGAGGACCTCGCGGCGGACGACTTCCTCGACGCGGCGATGAACGCCTTCACCGTCTTCGCGTCCCGGATGCCCGGACTCGCGGACTTCACCCCCCAGCCGTTCGTCTCGCCGGCCGAAGCGGCCCTGCGGGCGCTGCTCGAGCGGCACCTGAGGCTCGACGAGCTCTCACCGGCGGCGCGAGCCGAGGCGCCGGAGCTCCTCGTCGGCGCGACCGACGTGCTCCGCGGCGAGCGACGGGTGTTCCGGGGTGGAGAGCTCACGCTCGACGAGATCATCGCGTCGGCAGCCGTGCCGCGGCTCTTCCGCGCCGTCCCCGTGGGAGACTCGGTCTTCTGGGACGGGCTCTTCGCGTGCAACCCGCCCGTGCGGGAGCTCACGGATCTCACGCCCGTGCCGGACGAGATCTGGATCGTCCGGCTGAACCCTCGACGAAGGGAGAAGCCTCCGGTGCTGCTCTTCGACGTCGTCGACCGCCTGAACGAGCTCTCCGGCAATTTGTCCCTCGACGAAGAGATCGCCAGCCTCCTGCGGATGAACAAGCTGCGCGAGCGCCATCCGGAGCTGCGAGAGCGCTACAAGGAGATCCGCGTGCGCGAGGTCGAGCTCGACGAGCCGCGCCTCGACTACGCGAGCAAGCTGGATCGGAGCCCGGAGCTGCTCGCGCGGCTCAGGGAGCGAGGGCGGGAGAAGGCCGCGGCGCTCCTCGCCACGCTCTGATCGCGGACCTTCGCCTTCGAGAGCGTCGGTCGGGGAGGTCGCCCGCCGCGAGGGGGGGTGATCCGCGCCCTCGCCCGGTCGATACGTCGAGCGACGGGACGAAGCGCCGTCCGAGGGCTATCCTCACCCTGTGGGTCGTTGGTCGACACGCGCGGTCGGGATCGGAGTCGTCGGGCTCCTGGCGGGGTGCGCGGCGATCGCGAACCTCAAGGATCCCCTCGCCGTCGACGAGGACGACAACGGCGCGATCGAGAGGACCGACGCGGCGCCCTCGACGTCGACCCAGGATGACCCCCCGCTCCGCGTCGTCGACGCCGGCAACGGCGACGCGTACGTCGAGCTCCAGGGGGACGGAGCCGTCACCCGCGAGCCCCCGAGAGACGCGGCCGGCGTCGCGTGCGTCATCGACGGCGGCCTCCGCAACGGCGACACCTGCACCCAGCCGAGTCAGTGCTGCTCCGGCGCGTGCGACGAGAACCGGCAGTGCGACTCCACCTGCCAGGCCCTCGACAAGAAGTGCGATCCGAACAAGACCGGCGAGTGCTGCATCCGCACCTACTGCAGCCCGGTCCTCCGCACGGCCTTCCCCTTCGAGACGTGGTGCACGCGCTGCCGCGACAAGGGCACCTCCGCCGAGACCGCGAAGAACATCTTCAACCAGACCATCATCCTCGCCCATTCCTGCTGCAGCGGCGTGCAGACGGGCGGCGTCTGCGAGTGACGGCGACGGCGCGAGGGTGATGCCTCGGAGGCAACACGCCTCTGGGGGCACGAAGGGGGTGGATCCCTCGCCGAGCATCTCTGGGACCGCCTCGCGTCATCGGCCCGGCGCGCGGCCTCGAGACCGCGGGCACCGCGCGAGGTCCGGATCGTGCGCGCCTCGGCACGAGCGCTGCAGGCCTGCTCGACATGCTCCCTCGCGTCGCTGGATCGGCGTGAAGACCTGGGACGTCTACCTCGTGCGAACCGCGTCGTTCCAGGGCATCGCATACGTCGCCGTGGGCGGCGACGGCCACGTGAAGCACGCCGTGCTCTCTGGCTCGACGTCGTCCGGCGAGGGGGCCCTCTCGCTCGTGAACTACGACGAGGCCGGCAAGACGGGCGCGACCGAGCGAGACGCCGTCGTCCTCCACGCGCTCGCGACGGACCTCGACGCGGTGAACGCCGCCGCGCAGATCGCGACCCTCCAGCGTCAGGTCGATGCCGCGCGACGCGCGCTCGATGCGACGAGCAAGCAAGCCGATGCGTACGGCAAGGCCGCCGACGCGTACCGCGAGGCTGCGGGGGCGCATCAGCGTGCTTCGGAAGCTTTCTCGTGCTCGGCGGACCTCTTCACGCTGAGCGGCGGCATCGTCGCCGCGATGGCCTTGCCCACGGTGGCGCTCATCGTCGGCGCCCCTCTCGCGGCCGTCGGCGGCGCGATCGCGGTCCTCGTGAGCGCGCTCTCCGTCGCCGGCGTCGGCGTCGTCAGCTTCACGGTCACCGAGATGGTGATGAGCGCGATCGACAAGACGCGCTGCTTCGCGAGGTGAGCGTGCGGCGCTCTCTCAGGCGAACGGGTCGATGACCAGCGCGGCGAAGAGCAGCGTCAGGTAGACGATCGAGATCCCGAAGAGGGACTTCGCCCACTTGACGCCCGTGCCCTCGCGGAGGCCGTAGCAGCCCCACGTGAAGAACGCGGCGCCGAGGAGCGTGGCGACGACCAGGTACCCGTGGTGCGCGATGCCGAGCGGAACCACGAGGAGGCTCACCGCGACGCCCGCGAAGATCCACCGCACGATCGCGTGGCGCGAGGCGAGCTCGCCCACCACGTTCGGCGTGACGACCAGGCCGGCGCGCGCATAGTCGGCCTTCCGGAAGAGCGCGATCGCGATGAAGTGCGGCACCTGCCAGAAGAAGAGGATCCCGAAGAGGACCATGCCGACGGCGTCGATCCGGTTCGTGCCCGCCGTCCAGCCGAGGAGCGGCGGGATCGCGCCCGGAATCGCGCCGACGTGGAGGGCGTACTGCGAGTGCTGCTTCAGCGGCGTGTACGCGAGCACGTAGAGGAGGTTCGCGAGGACGGCGAGGAGCGCCGTGAGCGGGTTCGCGCCGATCGCGAGGATCGGGACCGACAGGGCGGAGAGGACGACCCCGAACCAGAGCGCCACGCGTGGAGCCATGCGCCCGGCAGGGAGCGGGCGGTTCTTCGTCCGCGGCATGTGGCGGTCGATGTCCTTCTCGAGGAACATGTTCAGCGCGTTCGCGCCGGCCACCACGAGGGCCGTCCCGAGGAGCGTGCTCCAGATCGTCGCCGCCGTCAGCGTCACGTCGAGGGACGTGCAGCGCTGGGAGAGGAAGAGGCCTCCCGCCGTCGTGATGACGACCATCAGCGTGATCCGCGGCTTCGCCAGCGCGACGAGGTCACGAGGCGCGATCGCGGACGCCTTGTCCGTCACGAGGACGTCCAGGAGGGGCTTCTGCATGGTGGCCGGGCGTCTCTAGGGGGACGCCCGGGACGCGTCAAGGAAGTCCCGGGCCGACGACCGCCGATCCGTGGGTCGTCCGTGACACGTCCCCGAGCCGGGCCCCGTTTCGAGGGGTCTCCGCGGCCGCGGCCCGGCCGTCCCTGTGACCTGTATGCCATCGCGGAAATCCGGGTACCCTGATGGCCCGCCCCCCCGATCGCCCATCATGCAGACGCCTCGCCAGTCGCGGTCCATCCCTCCGCCGTCGTTCGATGCGAAGCTCGAGAACGAAGAAGAGGTGCTCGACGCCCTCCTCGTCGCCCTCTCGAAGAACCAGCTCGATCCGAGCGTCTGGCAGAACCTCCACGACGCCGCGACGCGGGACGACCGCGTCTCGGAGCTCGCGTTCGCCTACGAGTCGATCGCGCAGGGGCGCAAGCTCAAGACGCTGCTCCCGCTCGTGCAGGCGGAGCTCTTCTTCCGCGCCGCGACCTTCTTCGGCGACGTGCTCGGGGACGAGTTCGGCGCGACCACGTACCTCGAACGGGCCCTCGCCGCCCAGCCCGGCCATCCCGGCGCCTTCGACCGCATCGACGCCCAGCTCACCCGCACCGACGACAACAAGAAGCTCGCCGAGCTCTGCGTCCAGGCCGCGCCGCACCGGCCGCGCCCCGAGCAGGTCGACCTCCTGAAGCGCGCCGCCGTCCTCTTCGAGCGCGCCGGGCTCGAGGACAAGGCGATCGAGACCTACCAGCAGCTCGTCCGGCTCGAGCCCGCCGACGAGCAGCTCCGCGAGGCGCTCGAGGCCCGCTACGTGCGCGTGAACCGCTTCCGCGACGTCGCGCGGCTCCTCGAGCAAGCGCTCGCGCTGGATCCGCCTCCAGGGCGGGACGAGGCCGCTCGCCTCCGGGCCAAGCTCGTCGAGGTCTTCGCGAACCAGCTGAAGGAGCCCGAGCGGGCGATGCCGCACGTCGAGGCCCTCCTCGACGTGGAGCCGTCCCACGCCGAGGCGCGCCGCGTGGCGATGCGGCTCCTCGAGAGCAAGGGCCTGGCCGCCCGCGCCGCCGCCGCGCTCTCCGCGGGCGCGCAGTCGACCCAGGAGCGCGCGCACTACCTCGCGATCGAGCTCGAGAACACCCGCGGACCGCGGCGGCGCGACGTGCTCAAGAAGATCGGCATCCTGAAGCAGGACGAGCTCGGCGACACGCAGGGCGCCTTCGAGGCGTTCGAGCAGGCCATCGCGCTCGACCCTTCCGACGACGAGCTCCGCGAGCGTTACGTGGGGCTCGGCTGTTCGCTGAAGGGCCCGCTCGAGGTCGCGCGCACGTTCGCGCGGGTCTCCACCGTCGCGAAGGACACCGGCGTCCGCTCGCGCATCACGGCCGAGATGGGAGACCTCCTGCTCCGCGGCGGCGACGCGAAGCGCGCGCGTACGACGCTCGCCGGCGTCCTCGCCGCGACGTCGGCCGACTCCCATGCCGTGCTCGTCGCCGCCCGCGCGCTCGCAGGCGTCTACGAGGCCGAGAACGACGCGAAGAACCTGTCCGAGGTGCTCGCCAAGGTCGCCGAGAACAGCCCCCTCGAGGGCGAGCGCCAGTACGCGAACGAGCGCATCGCGCAGCTCTGCGAGCAGACGGGCGATCAGGAGCGCGCGATCGCCGCCTGGCGCCGCCTCGTCGACAGCCCCGCGCGCGCCCGCGCCCTCGCGGCCCTCGAGCCGCTCTACGAGGCGCGCTCGGCCTTCCTCGATCTCTCCTTCGTCCTCGAACAGCGCTCGAAGGACGAGCCCGATCGTGACAAGGCCCGCGAGCTCGCGTTCCGCGCGGCCGAGGTGCTCACCACGAAGGCGAAGGACGTCTCGAGCGCCGCCGAGGCGTGGAAGCACCTCCTCGAGACCTACGGGCCCGCGCGGGACGTGTACGCGCAATACCTCCCGATCCTCGAGGCCGGGCGCCAGTGGTCCGAGCTCGCCGAGGGCCTCGCGAAGGACGTCGAGCTCGCGCCCGCAGGAGATCGCCCCGCGATCCTCGCGCGCCTCGGCCAGGTGCAGCTCACCCGGGCGAAGGATCTCCCCGCGGCGATCGAGACCTTCCGCCGCGCGCTCGACGGCGATCCCGAGGAGAAGACGAGCCGCGCGACGCTCGAGAAGATGCTCGCCTTCGGGGACGGGCGCGTCGCCGCTGCCGCGGTCCTCGAGCCGATCTACCGGCGCGAGGAGAACGCCCAGGGGCTCCTCCGGGTCCTCGAGATCCGCGCGCAGGGCGCGGAGGAGCCGCGGGCGAGGCTCGCCGCCCTCGAGGAGGCGGCCGACGTCGCCGCCGAGGTCTCGCGTGATCGCGCGGTCGACATCGTCGCGCGTGGGCTCGGCGAGGCGATCTCCGCGGGCGAGCCGATCGCGACGTGGCTCGAGCGCTTCGATCGCGTCGCCGACGGCGTCGACCGTAAGAAGCGCGCGCAGCTCCTCGCGACCGCGCTCGGTGAGCGAGACGTCGACTCGCCCGAGCTCGCAGCCCTCGCGAAGCGGGTCGGCGAGGAGAACGCCGCCTGCGGCGACGTCGCCGCGGCCCTCGCCGCGTATCGCCGCGCGCTCGCGTACGAGCCGTCGTCGAACGAGCTCGTCCAGCGCGTCGACGAGCTCTTGCGCGAGCAGGGCAACCCCGAGGAGCGCGTCGCGCTCTATCGCTCGTCGCTCGAGCAGTCCCCTCCCCCGCCCCGTCGTCGCCAGCTCCTCCACTCGATCGGCTCCATCGAGCGCTACGAGCTCGTGAACCTCGAGGCCGCGATCCTCGCCTACAAGACCGCGCTCCACGACGACCCGACCGACCTCGAGGCGCACAACGCGCTCGCCGAGCTGTACGGAGAGACCTCGAGCTGGGACGCGCTCGGCGATCTGCTCGAGGAGCACATCCCCTTCTGCACGTCTCCGGACGACGTGCGGCGGACGCGCGCGCAGCTCGCCGAGGTCGCCGCCGCGCACGGTCAGGGGACGCGCGCGGCGCTCCAGGCGGGCGCGCTGCTCGCCGATCCACAGCTCCCCGTCTCCGATCTCGACGTCGTCGAGCGCGTCGCGATCGCGCTCACGGACATGGAGCTCCTCCGGCGCACGCTCGAGCGGCGTGCCCGGGAGTCGAGCGAGCCCCGCGTCCAGGTCGCGTGCCTCGCGCAGCCCGCCGCCAGGGCGGCGAGCGACGGCGACGTCCCCGGCGCGATCGAGCGGCTCCATCGCGCCGCGGAGATCGCACGGAGCGCCGCCGACGAGCCGTCCGCGATCGCCATCCTCGTGCGCGTCCGCGAGCTCGATCCGCGCGACTCGAGCGCCGCGGCGCAGCTCGCGGAGCTCTACGAGCACGCCGAGGACTGGCAGCGCTTCGCGGAGACGACGCGCGTGCTCCTCGACCTCGCCACCGACGAGCGTGACCGCGTCGAGCTCCACCGCTCGCTCGCGCGCACGCGGAGCGAGAAGCTCGGCGACGATCGCGCCGCCTTCCCGTCGGCCCGTGCGGCCTTCACCCTCGCCCCCGAGGACGAGACCGTGCTCGGCGAGCTCGAGGCGCTCGCCCTCCGCGCCGGCGCTCACGAAGATCTCGCCGAGGCGATCGACGAGGCGCTCCAGAAGGAGGACCTGAAGGAGCCCGCCCAGCCCGGTGATCCGCTCTGGACGCGGCTGATGGCGACGAAGGCGCGCGTGCTCGGGGCGGAGCCGCGGCTCCATGCGCGCGCCGTGAAGGATCTACGCGCCGTCCTCGAGCACGCGAAGGACGACGCGAGCCTCGACGACGCCGCCGAGGCCCAGGGCGCCCTCCTCCGCGCGATGCCTCCCAGCGAGGAGCGCACCGCCGACATCCGCCGCCTCTGGGCTTGGCGCAGCGAGCGCGCGCCGGAGGACGGACGCGCAGGCGTGCTCGCCGCCTGGGCACGCGTCGAGGAGGAAGACCTCGCCTCGAGGGACGCCGCCCTCTCGCTCCACCAGAAGGTCCTCGAGCTCGCGCCCGAGGACGAGGCCGCGCTCGCTGCCGTCGTGCGCCTCTCGCTCGAAGCAGGGGACGTCGCCGGTGCCCTCTCGGCGCTCGACGCGCGACGGTCCACCGCGGAGGGCGAGGCGCGCAACGCGCTCGATATGCAGATTGCACGCATCCTCGCGGCGCGCCCCGGGAGGCAGCGCGACGCCATCGAGCGCGTCGCGACCGTGCTCGAGACCGCTCCGCACGATCCGAGCGCGCTCGAGCTCGCGGCCACCCTCGTCGAGGACCCGGACGTCGGCGCGCGCGCGGCCGAGGTCCTCGAGCGCTCCCTCGACGCGGTCGAGGAGCCCGAGGCCCGCATCACGATCCTCGAGAAGCTCACCGCGCGGAGCGAGCCGCGGCTCGATCTGTCGAGCCGACTCCTCGATCTCTACGCGGAGCTCGGGAAGCCCAGGGAGGCCTACAGCCTCGTCCTCGTCGCCGCACGCGCGCTCCCGCGCGAGGTGACGCTGTGGGATCGCGGCGAGGGCCTCGCGCGCGAGCTCGAGGACCCCGAGCCGCTCGCGGGCCTCTACGAGGAGGCCCTCCGCGCGGAGATGCCGAAAGAGGAGGCGATGGAGCTCGGCCAGCGCGCCGTCTCCTTCTACGAGGAGTGGTTCGAGGACGGCGGACGCGTCGCGAGCGTCCTCTCGCGCCTCCTGGAGGTCGAGCCGCAGGACCTCTGGGCCTTCGATCGCCTCAAGCTGATCTACGACGCCCAGGAGCGCTGGGACGACCTCTTCGCGCTCTACGATCGGGCCGCAGAGAGCGCCGATGCCGAGCGCAGGGTCGAGCTCCTCGAGGAGGCCGCCCAGGTCGCGAAGGACTTCGCGAACCACTCGGCGCGCGCGATCGGCTACCTCGAGCAGCTGCTCGCCCTGAAGCCGAACAACGCGCGGATCGAGGCGTCGCTCGAGCGACTCTACGAGCGTCACGGCTGCCATCGCGAGCTCATCGCGCTGCTCACCGCGCGCCTCCCGCATCTCGCGCTCGACGAGGCGCAGAAGGAGCGCGCGCGCGTCGCCTCGCTCTGGCTGGACGAGCTCGGCGACGCGTCGAGCGCGCTCCTGGTCGTCGAGGACATCCTCGCCCACCAGCCCGAGAACACCGAGTCGACCACCGTCGACGTCACCGATCTGCTCGAGCGCGTCCTCGCCGTCGCGCCGAAGACGGCCGAGATGCGCGAGTCGATCATGCCGGCGCAGGACTCGACGGGTCGCCGCGACTCCTTCGCGCCGACGGCGCCCAAGCGCACCCTCGTCCGTCAGCGCGCCGCGGCGCTCCTGAAGGAGCGCTACGCCGCGAAGGGCCGTGAGGCGGACCTCGCCCGTGTCCTCGAGGTCGAGCTCGAGGCGGTGAAGAGCGTCAAGGAGCGGATCCGCCGCCACCAGCAGATCGCGGCCATCTACGCCGAGCTCGGCAACGACGACCGCGCGATGGAGCACCTCGTGAACCTCGTGCTACTCGAGCCCGAGGTGCCGTCGCACCGGAGCGCGCTCGCCGAGCTCGCGGAGCGTGTGGGCCTCTTCGAGCGTCTCTCGGACGTCCTCGTCTCCGCGGCGGACGACTGCCACGACGACGCGCTCCGCGTCGAGCTCCTCATGCACGCGGGGACGGTGAACGCCGACAAGATCGGCGACCTACCGCGCGCGATCGACCTCTTCTTCCGCATCCTCCTCATCTCGCCCATCGCCGACGCCGCGCTCCTCGCCGCGTGCCGCAAGGTCGAGCCGCTGCTCGCGAAGACAGGCCGCAGGACGGACCGCCTCGACGTGCTCGAGCGCCTCGCGATCCTCGAGGAAGAGCCCTCCGTCCGCGCCGACGTGCTCGGCGAGGCTGCTCGTCTCGCGACGTCGCTCGACGAGGACGACCGCGCGATCTGGGCATGGGAAGGTCGCCTGGAGACCGTACCCCTCGACCCCGAGGCGCTCGACGGACTCGTCGTCCTCTTCGCCAAGGCCTCGCGCTGGAAGCCGCTCATCGACGTGCTCGAGAAGCGCGCGAGCCTCGGTCGCCCCGAGCTCCTTCGTCGGGCCGACAGCGTTCGCGTCGCCATGATCCAGGCCGAACAGCTCTCGGCGCCCGAGGACGCGATCGCGACCTGGCGGTCGATCGAGGAGACGTTCGGCGAGAGCGACGACGGGACCCGTGCCCTCGCGACGCTCTACCGGAGCACGAAGCGCTGGACGGAGCTCGAGAGCCTCCTCCGTCGCGCAGCCGCACGCGCCGAGGAGGGCGAGCGCCGCGCAGACGTCCTCACCGAGCTCGGTGACGTGCAGCGGAACGAGCTCGCGACGCCGGAGGAAGCCGTCGCGAGCTACCGTGCCGCCCTCGCCGAGGATCCCCGGAACGAGGGCGCTCGGAGCGGCCTTCGCGCGCTCGTCCGCTCGGGCGGCGGAGCGCTCCTCCCCGACGTCGTGCGCGTGCTCCTGGCGGCGTATTACGCGGCAGACGACTGGCAGCTCGTCCTCGACGTCACCGAGCATCGCCTCGCCGCCGAGCCGACGCCGGCAGGCCAGCTCGCAATCCTGATGGAGGCCGCGAACGTCTCCGAGACGCGCGCATCCGACGATGGCGCCGCCTTCTCCCTCGTACGGCGCGCCTTCCTCCTCGGTCCCGAGGACGACCGCACGACCGGTGAGCTCTTCCGCCTCGCCGAGGCGACGCGCAACTGGCGATCGCTCGCCGATGCGCTCCGCGACGCGATCGAGCACGCGGCGGACGAGGAGTGGACGCGAGACCTCCGCTTCCGGATGGGCGACGTCCTCGAGACGAAGCTCGACGAGCACCGCGCGGCGCTCGACGCCTTCGTGCAGGTCGCGACGAGGACTCCGGACAGCATCGAGGCCGCTCGCGCCGTCATCCGCGTCGCCGGCCGCACCACCCGCGCCGACGCCGCCGCGCGCGCCTTCCTCGCCACCATCCGCGCCCGCGAGACGCTCGAGCCCGCGCTCCTCGAGGCGATCGAGCAGGCCGCCAACGCCTCGGCGGGCCGGACGGAAGGCAGCACGGAGCCTCCGAAGTGGGACGCGCTCACCTTCGCGATCGCCAACGCCGTGCCGGAGGCAGGCCTCGGCGCCTTCCTCGCGCGAGACGTCGAGGCGGCCGTCGCGGCCTGGCATCGCGACCGACGCGGTGACCCGGAGGCCGCCGAGGCCGCGTTCGCGCGCGCGCTCTCGCACGATCCGACGAACGCAGGCCTGCTCGCCGAGCTCGCGCGCCTCCAGCGTCGCGTTCGGGGACGCCCGCTCGTCGACAGCCTCCTCCGCCTCTCGCAGTCGATCGGCGGCGACCTCGACCTCCTCCTCGAGGCGGCGGAGACCGCCGTGGGATCCGTCGGCGACCGCGCGCTCGCGAAGTCGATCTTCGACCGCCTCCTCCGCCTCGCCGCCGAGCGATGGCTCGGCGCGACGGAGCCGAGCGTCACGTCCGGCACTCCGAAGGCACCCGACGTGTACGTCGATCGCGCGACGCGCGAGCTCGCGCGCATCCACGCCGAAGACGGCGACCACGACAAGGTCGTCGTCCTCCTCGGCGAAGTGGCGATGCTCCCGTGGCGGGGGGACGAGTCGCGCACCCTCCGTCACGAGGCGGCGCGGATCGCGGTCGAGAAGATGGGCGCGACGGAGCGCGCCGTCGAGATCTACCTGAAGCTCGTGGACGACGACCCGCACGACGCGATCGCCGTCGCGCGCCTCGTCGCGCTGTACGAGTCCAGCGGAAGGACGACCGAGCTCCTCGAGCTGAAGCGCACGCTCGTGTCCGCGGCGCGCTCCGACGAGGAGCGCCTCCTCCTCCGGCTCGAGGCCGCGCGCCTCGAGGACGAGCTCGGCGACGTCGCGCAGTCGATCGCGACCCTCGAAGAGAACCTGAGAGAGTCGGCGCGCCATGGATCGACGACCGAACGCCTCTTCGCGCTCCTCGCGCGCGAGGGCAAAGACGAGGAGCTCGAGGCGCTCTACGCGTCGCAGGCGCGACTCTGCGAGGCCGTCGGCGAGACGCGCCTCGCGGCCGACCTGCACGCCCAGGCCGCGGAGGTCGCGGAGAAGAAGCTCCGCGACGTGAAGCGGGCGATGGAGCACCTCCGAGACGTCGTCGCGCTCGAGCCGCGCCCGACCGCGCTCGATTCGCTCGCGCGTCTCGCGACGCAGGTGAACGACCACGAGGCTGCCTCCGCGCATCTCGATCGTCTCCGCGAGCTCGCCCCCGCGAACGAGCGCGCGGGCGTCACCCTCCGCCTCGCGGACGCGCTCGCCTCTGCGAACCGGATGGCGGACGCGCAGGAGCGCCTCGAGTCCGAGGTGCTCCGCGACCCGGAGGCAGATGACGTACGCGTCCGTCTCGCCGGCATCTATCGCGCCTCGCAGGCGTGGACGTCGCTCGCCGAGCTCCTCGAGGGAGGAGCGACCCACGCTCCCGACAAGGCCACGCGCCTCGCGCGCCTGCGCGAAGCCGCCGAGCTCCATCGGAGCCGGACGAGCATGCCGGAGCGCGCGATCCCCCTCCTCGAGCAGGCGGCCGATCTCTCGCCGGAAGACAACGCGGTGAAGCTCGCGCTCGCCGATGCGCTCGGCGGGGCAGGTCGCTTCGAGGAGGCGCGCACCCTCCTCCGCGCCCTCGTCGACGTCTTCGGGGGGCGCCGCCCGAAGGAGCGCGCGCCCGTGCACTATCACCTCGCACGGCTCGACCTCGCCGTCGGAGACCGCGGGCGCGCGCTCGTCGAGCTCGACGCCGCGACGCGCATCGACCCGGCGAACCCGGAGATCCTCCAGGCGCTCGCCGAGCTCGCGCGGGACGACGGACAGCTCGATCGCGCGGAGCGCTCCTACCGCGCGCTCCTCACCGTGCTCCGGCGGGCCGACGGTAAGGACGGTCCGAGGGAGCTCGCGATCTCGCGCGCCGAGGTGCTCGTCGAGCTGAGCCGCATCGCGGAGCGGCAGGGCGAGCCGGATCGCGCGAAGGAGATCCTCGAGTCCGCCTTCGAGCTCGGCGCCGAGAACGAGAACGAGGCACGTCGCCTGGAGGCCACCCTGCGCAAGGGAGGCGACCACGCGACGCTCGCGCGTGTCCTCGAGGCGCGTCTCGCGCGCGGCAAGGCGAGCGACGAAGCGGAGATCGCGAGCGACCTCGGGCGCCTCTACGAGGAGCACCTCGGGCGCCTCGACGACGCGCTCACGATGCGACTCCGCGCGCTGGCCCTCGATCCGACGTCGGACGCGACCCACGATGCCGCCGAGCGGGTGGCGCGAGCGGCATCCCGCGTCGAGGCCTACGAGGAGGCCGTGCGATCGCGCGCAGACGACGCGGCGAAGGACGATCCGGAGCTCGCCGGCGGGATCTACGTGCGCATCGGGCGCATCGCGGAGACCGTTCGCAAGGACGACGCGGAGGCCGCGGCGCTCTACGAGAAGGCCCTCGCGCTGCGCCCCCGCGATCGCGAGCTCCTCGCGTCGCTCGATCGCGTCTACGAGCGGGTCGCCGACGACGCCGGCCAGGCGCGCGTGCTCGGCGCGCTCGTGGCGCTGGACGCCGAGGAGGGCGGCGCGCCCGCCGAGGCGCTGTACCGCCTCGCGCAGCTGCGCTTCCGCTCGGGCGATCCCGAAGCGGCGTGCGACGCCTTCGACGAGGCGTTCGCGGCTCAGCCGGACGAGGCGCGCGCGGAGACGCTGCTCCGGGCCGCCGCCGATGCCCATCCGACGTCGCCCCGGATCGTGCTCCTCCTCGAGCGGCTCGGGCGCGCCGAAGGGCGCGAGCGCTCGCTCGTCGACGCGCTCGTGCGCAAGGGCGCGCTGCCCGGCGCGACGTCCGAGGCGATGCGCGAGGCGATCGAGGTCAGCGAGAAGCTCGAGGACCGCGAGCTCGTGGAGCAGCTCCTCCGGAAGTTCCTCGAGAGCCCGTACGACGACCGCGACGGCCGCGTGTGGGCCCTGTCGAAGCTCGCCGCGATCTCGGAGGCGAAGGGTGTCGTCCGCGAGGCCGTGCTGCTCAAGCGCGAGGCCGCCGAGCTCGCGGAGCCCGACGACGCGCGGCGTCTCCTCTTCGAGGTCGCAAACCTCGCGAAGGGTCCGCTGGAGGACCTCCACCTCGCCGCGTCGATCCTCGAGGAGCTCCACGAGCGAGACGCGACCGATCGCGACGCCTGGGAGCCCCTCCTCGACGTCTACCGCCGCATGAACGACGGCGAGAAGCTCTCCGCCCTCATCGAGGAGGTCGCCTCGTACGTCGACGAGCCACAGGAGCGCTCTCGTCTCCGTCTCGAGCGCGTGCGTCTCGGAATGGACCGACTCGGCCTCGCCGACGACGAAGCGGCGAACCAGCTCCGCGAGATCGTGGAGGAGGACGCGACGAACCACGATGCCGCGATCATGCTCGTGTCGATCCTCGAGCGAACGGGGCGCGAGGAAGATCTCGCCGCCCTCCTCGCCCGGCAGCTCGACGGCGCGAAGGACCGCGGCGACGCGGAGGCCGTGAGCTCCCTCTCGCGCCGGCTCGGTCAGCTGCTCGAAGGCCGCGACCAGGCGCAGGCACGCGACGTGTACGAGAACGCGCTCGACTGGGATCCCAAGGCGAAAGACATCCTCCTCGCGCTCGAGCGCATGCACCTCGGGAGCGGGGAGGTCGACGCGCGCGCCGACGCGATGGAGAAGCGCCTCGCGCTCGAGACCGGCGAGACGGCCGAGAAGCTCGCGATGGAGCTCGCCGAGCTCCGGACGGCGTTGGCCGACGCGGAGGGCACGCTCCGCGCCCTCGAGGTCGGGTTCGAGGCCTCGCCGCAGAGCACGCAGCTGCGGGACCGGCTCGAGGCGCTCTACCGGGAGCAGCTCGAGTACGACAAGCTCGCGCACCTCTACGAGACGGACGCGCGCGGCCGAACCAACCCGAAGGCGAAGGCCCTACGCCTCCGCGACGCGGCCCGAATCTACAAGGAGGAGCTCTCGAACCCGGAGGAGGGCGCGCGCGTGCTCCGCGAGGCGCGCGACGCGGATCCGTTCGACAACGAGCTCCTCGTGGAGCTCGTCGAGATGCTCGTGGCCGCCGGCGAGCTGCGGGGCGCCGAGGTCGAGCTCACGAAGGCGATCGACGACACGACCGACATCGATCCGGATCGGATCGGCCTCGTCGGGCGCCGCGCCGTCCTGCGCGGCAAGCTGGGAGATGCCGACGGTGCCCTCACGGACTTCGACGAGGCCGTCGCGAACGGCGTGACGGAGCTCCGCCCGCAGCTCGCCGAGCACCTAGGCAAGCTCGCGATCACGGCGGCCGGCCGTGGGGACACCGCGACCTGGCGCGCTCACCGCGTACGCATCGCCCGCCTCCGCCTCGAGATGGGCGACATCGAGGAGGCACGCAACGTGCTGACCGAGCTGCTCAAGACCGACAGCAAGGATCGCAGCACGCTGCGCCTCATCGCCGAGCTCGACGAGCTCGAGGAGAAGTGGGACCAGGCGAGCGCGACGTACCGGCGGCTCGTCGGCCTCGAGGAGGGCGACGACGTGGTGGCGGCGGCGCTGAAGCTCGCGGAGACGTGCGAGAAGGCGGGGCGCCTCGCGGACGCGCGCGGCGGCCTCGAGCGCGCGCGCATGGCGAGGCCGGAGCACAAGGAGCTGCGCGCGCGGCTGGCGCTCCTCTACGAGCAGCTAGGTGCGACGAAGGAGCTCGCCGAGCTCGTCCTCGAGGAGGCGCGCGCGGCGCAGGACGTCGCGCCCCGCTTCGACGGGCTGCTCCGCGCAGGACAGCTCTTCCTCGAGGCGGCGCAGACGCCCGACGCGACCCAGCAGGCGGGCGTCCATGCCGCGATCCCGCCGCTCGAGGAGGCGCACGCGCTGCGCCCCGCCGACCTCGACTGCGCGGCGCTGCTCTCCGATGCGTACGTGGGCTCGGGGCGGCTCGAAGAGGCGAACGAGCTCCTCGGCCGGACGATCGCCACGTTCAAGGGCCGACGCGCGCGCGAGCTCGCGGCGCTGTACCACCGCCTCGCGCGCATCGCGGAGATCGCCGGTGACAAGCACCAGGAGCTCGCGCATCTCGTGACGGCGCTCGACATGGACGCCCAGAACGGTCCGGTGGCGTCCGAGCTGGCGTTCCTCGCCATGGAGCTCGGGAGCCTCGACGTCGCGCAGCGAGCCCTGCGGCAGATCACGATGTTGAAGACCGCGGCCCCCCTGCCGAAGGCGCTCGCCTACCAGTACCTCGGCGAGATCGCGCGACAGCAGGGCGACGTGAAGCGAGCGATGATGCTCCTGAAGCGCGCGATCGACGACGACCCCACCTTGCAGAGCGCGCGGGCGCTGCTCGACGCGCTGCAGGCCGAGGCCTGACGCGAGAGCAGGGAGACGAGCGTGCCCGACAAGGCCACACGCGCTGCGCGCAACGGGCGCGCCCTGGTGGCGTTCGCCGGCGCGGCGTTGCTCGTCCTGACGCCGATGCGCATCCTGTGGAGCAGCGAGGCGACGGGCATCCTCGGTCCCTTCGCGATGTGGGGCGTGCTCGTCGTCCTCGCGTGGCTCGTCCTCCGGAGCCCGCGAGGACCTCGTGGTTGAGCTCTTCGCGCTCACTGTCGCGTACCTGAGCCTGCTCTTCCTCGTCGCGTGGAGCGCCGAGCGACGCGCGCGGGCGGGACGCTCGCTGGTGAACGGCTTCTCGCTCTCTCTCGCCCTCGGCGTCTATGCGACGAGCTGGACGTACTACGGGAGCCTCGGGTTCGTCGCGAAGAGCGGCCTCACGTTCCTCGCGGTCTACATCGGGCCGACGCTCGCGTGCCTCCTCGGGCCCGTCCTCTGGGAGCCGCTCCTCCGCCTGTGCCGGACCGAGCGGCTCCAGTCGCTCGCCGACGTCTTCGCCTTCCGCTTCCGGAGCGAGGCCGCCGGCGCGCTCGTCGCCGGATTCTCGGCGGTGGCGAGCGTCCCGTACCTCGCGCAGCAGATCCGCGCGCTCTCCGAGTCCGCGGCCTTCATGACGGGAGACGGCGCGCGAGGACCGCTCGCCGGGCTCGGCTTCTCGATCGTCCTCGCGGTCTTCGCCGCGCTCTTCTGCGGCGTCTCGCCGGAGCCCGGCGCGAGGGGTGCGGCCCGGTCGGCGACGCTGTCGCGCGGTCTCGTCGTCGCGGTGTCGTTCGAGTCCCTCGTGAAGCTCGCCGCGATGACGCTCTCCGCGGTCGTCGCCGTGTGGGTCGTGTTCGACGGCCCGGCCGACCTCTACCGGTGGCTGTCGGCGCGCCCCCTCGTGTCGAAGGCGGCCGTCACGAACCTCCAAGGGTCACCGTGGCCCGTGCTCGTCATCCTGTCGTTCGCCGCGTCGTTCCTCCTGCCGCGCTCCTTCCACATCGCCTTCGCGTCGGCGCCGTCGGACGTGACGTTCCGGCGCGCGCTCTCTGGCTTCCCGCTCTACCTCCTGCTCCTCAACATCGGGATCCTGCCGATCGCCTGGGCCGCGCAGCGCGTGGCCCCCGGGGCTCCGGGAGACTTCGCGTCCCTCGCGGTCCCTCGCGCGCTCGGTCAAGGCGGGCTCCAGGTCTTCATCTACCTCGGCGGCGTGTCGGCCGGCAGCGCCATGGTGATCGTCACCACCGTCGCCCTCGTCCGCATGCTCGTCGTGCACATCGTGCTCCCTCGCGGTGAGCGGCTCGTCGCCCCGGACCTCTACCGGCGCATCGCCTGGCTCCATCGCATCCTCGCGACCACGGTGGTCCTCGCGGCGTACCTCTTCTTCCTGGTGCTCGAGGAGAAGACGCCGCTCTTCGACGTCGGCCTCGTGTCGTTCATGGCCTTCGCGCAGTTCTTTCCAGGGCTTCTCGCCGCCTTCTTCTTCGGCGGAGCCACGCGCGCGGGCGTCATCGCCGGGCTCGTCACCGGCATCGTGATCTGGCTCGTCTTCGCGCTCGCGCCGATGCTCGGCTGGGTCGGCGCGCTCTCGCCGACGACGCTCTTGGCGGCGCCCGAGCACGAGAGCGTCGACCCTTGGACCTTGCCCGGCTTCCTCTCGCTCGGCATGAACGCGATCGTCCTCGCCCTCGTCTCTCTCCGAGGTCGACCCTCCACGGAGGAGCGTGAGGCCTTCGCGGTCGTGAAGCGGATCATCGACAAGGAGGAGAGCGCGGAAGGCTTCCGTCAGAGCCTCGCGCCCGGTCCGCTCCCCGAGACCCTCGAAGAGCGCCTCGCTCCCCTCCTCGGGCGCGCCGCAGCGCAGACCGAGATCCGCCGCACGATGGAAGAGCTCTCGCTCGACGACGCGCCGCTCGGCGCCGTCGAGACGGACCGCGTACGCCGCCGCCTCGAGACCAACCTCTCCGACCTCCTCGGCCCCGTCCTCGCCCGGCGCATCGTGGAGGATGCGCTGCAGGCGACGCACGCCGCCGCGCCGCCGAATCTCGCCCTCCAGCTCCGTTCGATCGACGAGGCGCTCGAGCACCTCGGTCCGTCGCTGCAAGGACCGGCCGCGGAGCTCGACGTCTACCGCCGCTACCTCCGCGCGGTGCTCGACGGCCTCCCCCTCGGCGTCTGCGCCATCGGACGCGACGAGACGGTGGTTCTCTGGAACACGCCTCTCTCGCTCATCATGCAGATCAAGGCGGAGGACATCGTCGGAAGGGCGCTGGAGGACGTCCCCTCGCCGCTGCGAGAAGTCCTGGTCGACGCGGTGAAGGCGGCGCTCGACGGCGAGCTCGTGACGGAGCCGCGCGAGCTCACGGTGAACTTCAAGGACGGCACGTCGCGGAACCTCGTGGTGCACGCGTCGGCGCTCGACCCCACCCTGGCGCGCGCCTGGAGCGGCTCGATCGTCGCCGTCGTGGAGGACGTCACCGATCGTCGCGCGCTCGAGGCGCAGCTCGTCCACCGCGATCGTCTCGCCACCATCGGGCGCATCGCCGCGGGCGTCGCGCACGAGATCGGAAACCCGCTCACGGGCATCGCGCTCCTCGTCCAGAACCTTCGGCGTGAGAAGCCGGCGGCCGAGCTCCGCGAGCGACTCGACCTCGTGCTCGACGAGACACGCCGGATCGACGGCATCGTCCGCGGCCTCCTCTCCTACACGCGGAAGGACGAGGACGACGGCACGCCGGACTCGAGCATCCACGTCGAGCCCGTCCCCGTGCGGAAGCTCGTGGACGAGGCCTTCCGCCTGGTCCGGTTCGCGCAGCGCGACGACGACTCCGTGCTCCTCGAGAACGCCTGTCCGGACGACGTCGTGACGCTCGGCGATCCCAAGCGGCTCACGCAGGTGTTCGTGAACCTCGTCTCCAACGCGGTGGACGCGACGAAGGACCGCGGCGGGAAGGTCACCGTCGCCGCACGGCTCGACAAGGGCCGCGTCATCGTCACCGTCGCGGACGACGGCGGCGGGATCCCGAAGAGCGCTCTCCCGCGCGTCTTCGAGCCGTTCTATTCGACCAAGAGCGTCGGCCAGGGAACCGGCCTCGGGCTGTGGCTCGTCTACAACATCGTCCACGAGCACGGCGGGGACGTGACCGTCGCGAGCGAGCCCGGGAAGGGGACCATCTTCACGCTCCGGCTGCTCCGCTCGGCCGTCCTCGACGACGGCAGCGGAGGGGGCGCCGCCGGGCAGGGCGCCCACGCGAAGGCCTGACTCGTGTAGAGTGGAGATGCCCATGGCGAGGATCCTTCTGGCCGAAGACGAGGTCGTCATCCGCGCCGAGCTGCGGCGCCTGCTGAACGGGAGCGGGCACGAGGTCGTCGAGGTCGGCTCCGTGCCCGAGGCGCTCGCGGTCCTGGCTGGCGGCCCGCCCGATCTCCTCATCACCGATGTGCGCCTCCCCGGCGCCCCCGGGACGCAGCTCATCGAGGCTGCAGGCGGCGCCCCCGTCCTCGTCATGACGAGCTACGCGACGGTCCGTTCGGCGGTGGACGCGATGAAGCTCGGCGCGGCCGAGTACGTCTCGAAGCCGTTCGACCTGGACGAGTTCCTCGCGATCGTCGAGCGCCTCCTCGCGGGCGGTCGCCGGTCGGCCCCCCCGGCAGCGGCGGCGAACAGCGGGAGCGAGCCGGTCGGAAAGCTCATCGGGCAGTCGCCCGCGATGAGCGAGGTGTTCGCGCAGATCCGGAAGGTCGCTCCCTCCGACACGACCGTCCTCGTTCTCGGCGAGTCCGGGACGGGCAAGGAGCTCGTCGCGCGGGAGCTACACGCGCAGAGCAAGCGACGCAGCCGTCCCTTCGTCGCGATCAACTGCGCCCAGATCCCCGAGAACCTCGTCGAGTCGGAGCTCTTCGGCCACGAGCAAGGTGCCTTCTCGGGCGCGCTCACCGCGAGCTCGGGCGTGTTCGACGCGGCAGACGGCGGGACGCTCTTCCTCGACGAGATCGGCGAGCTCCCCGTCTCCGCGCAGGCGCGCCTCCTCCGCGTGCTGCAGACGGGCGAGGTCCGGAAGGTGGGCTCGCCGCGGTCGAAGCGCGTCGACGTCCGGCTCCTCGCATCGACCCATCGTGATCTCGCGGCCGCGGTGCGAGAGGGCTCGTTCCGCAGCGACCTCTACTATCGGCTCCGGGTCTTCGAGATCCGTCTCCCGCCGCTTCGCGACCGCGGAAAGGACTCGCTGCTCCTCGCCAAGGCCTTCCTCGCGAGCGAGGCGCTCGACTCCGGCAAGGCGACCCTCGGTCTGTCGCCCGAAGCGGAGCGCGCGATCGAGGAGTATCGCTGGCCGGGGAACGTGCGCGAGCTCGAGAACGCGATCGAGCGCGCGGTGATCTTGTGCGAGGGCGACACGGTCCTCCGCGAGCACTTGGGGATCGACGAGCCGCCGCCGGCGCACGGGCTCGTGAACGCGGCGGCGCCGGTCGTGACGGCTGCTGCAGGTCCGCCGGAAGATCCGTCGCTCGAAGCGTACTTCAGGCGGTTCGTGCTCGAGAACCAGGGGCACCTCGGCGAGGCGGAGCTCGCGAAGCGTCTGGGGATCAGCCGGAAGACCCTCTGGGAGCGCCGGCAGAGGATGGATCTCCCGCGGAAGCGGTAGGGGCGGGGGCTTCTAGGGACTGGGGGGCGGCGGAGGAGCGGAGGCTCTCTCGCCGGCGCGATGGGGGCGCGGTCGTGCCAATCGCGGAAGTGATTTCGGCGGGGCTTCCCCCCCGAACCATTTCGAGTGACCTGGCGGGGCGTGCCATGGACTCGGTGGGGCGTTCCGACGTGGCGACGCGGTTCGGGGCCCCCGAGTAGGTCAGCCCCTCGGCAGGTCCTTCCAAGCATCGGGGGTTCGGCGCGCGCCCTTTTCGCTTGGCGAGAGAGCCTCCGCTCCTCCGCCGCTGTGGCCGCCCGTTCGAAGGACGTCGGGCGTGTGGGGGGTGGGGGCGCTCGGGGGCGGAAAGGCCCCTTCCCCCGTGCCCGCGCTCGCTAGAAGCCCCGGTCCTTCTTCGCACGGGGCGGAGGGGATCGACGAAGGCTCGAGGCCGGCGGGGGCGAGGTGGAGGGGGAGACCGGGGAGGCGGAGACCGGGGAGGCGGAGACCGGGGAGGAAGACGATGAAGGGAGGGCCGTGACGGGGACGGTGGTCGCGGCGGGCGCGGAGGTCGAGGGCGGGGTGGGGGCGGCGGCGGCGGACGCGGGCGGAGGGAGCGACGCGGAGGGGGAGGCGGACGGAGGGGACGAGGTGGCGTCGGGCGTGCGGGGGGAGGCGACGGCGAACGCGAGGCCGATGCCGGAGACGAGGGCGACGCCGACGACGAGGGCGGCGCGGCGGGAGTGACGGGAGCGCGCGGTGACGGAGAGGTCGGCGGGGAGGGTCGCGGAAGAAGCGGCCGGGGGCGAGCCCATGCGGGCCGTGCTCGACGGCAGGGTGGCGCGTGGCGGGGACGAGGCGGGGGTGACGCCGCGGGACGCCGCCATGAAGGCCTCGGCCATCTCCCTCGCCGACTCGAAGCGCACCCTCGGATCGCCGGCGAGGGCGCGCGTGAAGAAGGCGTCGAGCGCGGGGTGGAGGCCCGGGACGCGCTTCGAGATCGGGACGAAGCGTCCTTGCGTGATGGCGACGTGGATCGCACCCAGCGTCTCGCCGGAGAACGGCGGCTCGCCCGCGAGGCACTCGTAGACGAGGACGCCGAGCGAGTAGAGGTCCGAGGCGGGCCCGACCTCCTTCGTGGAGAGCACCTGCTCCGGGCTCATGTAGAGCGGCGTACCGAGGAGCGCGCCGGTGCTCGTCGTCTTGAACGAGCCTTGCGCGTTCTTCGCGATGCCGAAGTCGACGAGCTTCACGACGAGATCTCCGTCGACCTTCGTGAGGAACACGTTGCCCGGCTTGAGGTCCCGGTGCACGACCCCGATCTCGTGGATGCGATCGAGCGCCTTGCAGAGCTGCGCGAGGATCGCCGTCACCGTCCCGAGCGGGAGGGTCGTCGCGCGCTCGAGGCGGTCGCCGAGGTCCTCCCCTTCGAGTAGCTCCATCACGAAGTAGGGTGTCTCGCTGCTTTCGCCGAAGTCGTGGACCGTGACGACGTGGGGCGACTTCAGCTGCGCGAGGAGCGTCGCCTCGCGCAAGAAGCGCGCGTGGGCCTCGGAGTCCGAGACGAGCTCGGTCGCGAGCAGCTTCACGGCGACCTGCTTCTTCAGCTGGAGGTGCTCCGCTCGCCAGACCGAGCCCATGCCGCCCTTGCCCAGCAGCGACACGAGCCGCAGGGAAGGCGTCAGCATCGCGCCGGGGGCGGGATCCACGGCGGGGACGATAGCCGGGACCAGAGACGCTGCAAACGAGGGCGACGCGGAAACGAGGGCGAAGATCGGACCGTCCCCGCGTAGAATGGCGTCGCGTGCGCGCTCTGCCCGTCTTCACCCTGGGGCTGTGCCTCGCCCTCTCGCTTCCGGTCGTCCTCGAGCGTCCTCTGCACGCCCAGCCGGCCTCCGCCAAGGAGGCGGCGAAAGACACGGCCCGGGCCCTGATGGACGAGGGTGACCGACTCGTGGAGGAGAAGAGGCTCGAGGAGGCGCTCGCGACGTACGAGCGCGCGCACGCCCTCGTGCACGCGCCGACCACCGGCCTCGAGGTCGCGCGCACGCGCGCTCGGATGGGTCGGCTGGTCGAGGCGATCGACGCCGCCGTCGAGGTGTCCCAGCTGCCGAGGGCCGACGTCGAGCCGAAGCCGTTCGTCGCCGCGCGGCGCGAAGCCGAGGAGCTCGCCGCGCGGCTCTCTCTTCGCATCGCCACGGTCCAGCTCGACCTCGACCGTGAGCTCGATCCGAACCGCGTTCGCGTGGAGATCGACGCGAGCGTCGTGCCGATAGGGGTCGTGACGGCGCCCCGGGCGGTGAACCCAGGTCGGCGCGTGATCCGGGTCTCGAGCCCCGGCCGCGTCGCGAAGACGTTCACGGTCGACCTCCGCGAAGGTGGTCGCACGCGGCTCCGCGTCGTGCTCGAGGAGAGCTCGGCCGAGGGCGGGCTCCCGCCGCTCGCGATCGTGGGGCTCGGCCTGGCGGGGGTCGGCCTGCTCGTCGGGTCGATCACTGGCATCGTCTCGCTCGGGCAAGCCTCCGATGCACGCACGGCGTGCGGCCCGGTCACGAGCGACTGCGATCCGGCCGCCCGTAGCGCCATCCGCGACGCGAAGACGACGGGGTGGATCTCGACGATCAGCTTCGGCCTGGCGCTCGGCGGCGGAGGCCTCGCCGCCCACGCGCTCCTCACGCGCGACAAGGGCACGTCGCCTGCGTCGACGATGTCCGCCCTCCCGAGGCCGCCCGGCTTCAGTCTGGGAGGTGCCTTCTGATCCGCCGCCTCATCGGCTCCGGTGTCGGCGTGCTGCTACTTGCATCCTGCACGTTTCTATCCGGCGTCGAGTCGCTCGAGGTCATCCGTGACGCGAGCCGGGATGCGACCGCCCCCGACGGCGGCCTCGAGCTCGCCCGGGACGCCGCGGCGAGCGACGGTGGCGCTCCTCCGAGCGGGACGTGCGTGGCGGAGGGCTCGTGGATCGACTGCGTCCCCGACGCGGTCGGCTCCTGCGCGGCGGAGTGCGGCCGCCGGAACCTCACCTGCGTCGACAGCTGCTGCGCGTACGACGACAACGGCGAGTTCGCGGCGAAGGTCGGCGGGCTCTGGCCCGCGGAGACCGCGACGACCTGCGCCGGCCGCTCCGTCGATGCCTACAGCCGGAGCGGGATCCTCTGCGGCGACCCGGTCCCGACCCTCGGCGCCCTCGTCCGCTGCTGCTGCCGCTGAGCGCCTACTCCGGCTCCAGCATGAGCGCCTCGTACAGGATGTCGAGGCGCTCCTTGAGCTCGGCGTTGCCCTGATCTTCGTGACAGGCCGTCGTGAGCGCGATGCGCGCGGCCTCGAGGTTCCCCGCGGAGAGCGCCTGGTCCGCCTTCGCGGCGTAGCGCTTCGCCTTCGGATCGCGGGCGATCATGAAGAGCGTACGCTGCTCGTAGCGCGGCTTCTCCTCCACCGCGTGCACGTCGAGGGTCACCCCGCCCTTGACGAGCTCCGCGTCGTAGCGCTTCCGCAGGTGCGGCCGCCGGAGCACGTTGTAGGCCTCGACGAGCTTCTTGAAGACACGTGACGCCGCGATCGCGACCTCCTCGTCCTCCTCCACGAAGCGATCCGGATGGCAGCGGAGCGACAGCTCGTGGAAGGCGCTCTGGATCGCGGCGGCCGGCGCGTCGGCTGGGACGCGCAGGACGTCGTAGTAGCTCATCGTCTCGAGGGACTCGGCCCAGGCGATGAACGTGGTCGGACGCACCCCGTCATCTTAGCGCGTCCGGCGCGCCCTCACGCGACGGCGTGACGCGCCTGACGTGCCCTCATCTCGGCGAGCGACGCGTCATCCGTCGCCGTGCCGAGGAGTCGCATCTCGGCGCGCGCCTCGGTCCCCGACTCGGCGTCCTTCGCGCGCACCTTCAGGATGCCGTCGGGGTCGAGCTCGAACGTGACCGCGACCTTCACCTCCCCGCGGCGCGCCGCGCGGAGGCCGGAGAGCTCGACCACTCCGAGGTAGGTGTTCTCCTTGAAGCGCGCGGACTCGCCCTGCGCGACGCGCACCGTCACGGTCGTCTGGCGATCCGAGGCGGTGAGGAACGAGCGCGTCTTCTCGCAGGGAACAGGGGTGTTCGCGTCGATCACGGCGTCGCAGTATCCGCCGACCGTCTCGACCCGGAGGCTCAGCGGCGTGACGTCGATGAGGAGCGGCGCATCCTCCTTCGTCGCGACCGCGCTCCCGCGGGCGTAGTCGGCCGCGCTCGGAGCGAGGCGGCCGACGTCGTCGAGCTCGAGGGTGAAGGCCGCGCTCCCCTCGTCGACACGCCCGCGGCCTTGGGCGGCGAGCTCCTCGGAGGACGGCGGCGCCGGGACGATCGCCGTGCCGGGGCCTTCGAGATCGAGCTCCGACCGACGCGCGCCCGTCGCCGGCACTGCGGCCGGGGGCGGGACGATGATCGGAACCGACTCCTCCGGCGGCATCCCCGCGGGCGGCGGCGAGAAGGTGATGACGGCGGCGGACTTCGAGAACGCGCCGAAGCCCGGCGGCGAGGGAGGCGCATCTTCGGCACCCAGCCCCGGCGGCGGCGCGGGGATCGCCACCGCGCGCGCGCCCTTCGGCGGCGGAGGCTTGCCTGGGCGACCCGGGGCCGCCGCGGGCGGAGGCCCTGGCGGCGTGAACCCTTCGGGCGTCGTGATCGGCCTGACCATCGGCGCGCCTTCGCGCTTCTTCGGCTTCGCGCGGTTCAGGGCGTGCGCCTGGATCGCGGCGCCGAGCGCCACGACCTCGTCCGGGTTCACCTTGTCGTGAGCAGGCTTGCCGAACACCTGCTGCACGAGCCGCCCGACGAGCGGCATGCGCGTCGAGCCGCCGACGAGGATGACGCGGTCGAACGAGCTCGGCGAGAGCCCGATGATCTCGATCGACTGCTTCACGACGCCGATGGTGCGCTCGACGAGCGGGAGGACGAGGCGCTCGAGCTCTGGCCGCGAGAACAGGAACGGCATCGTGATCGGCATCCCGTCGGCGCCGTAGCCTATGTCTCCGATCTGGTGCGTCACGCGCTCCTCGACGGAGAGCGCCTTCTTCACGTCCTCCGCGATGAACTTCAGGCGCGCCATCGCGGTGGGATTCGTGCGAGGGTCGAGGTTGAAGCGCCTCGTGATCTCGACCGCGATGCGCTCCGCGAGGATCCGATCGAGGTCGTCCCCGCCGAGCGCGGTGTCGCCGGCGGTCGCGAGGACCTCGAAGACGTTGCCGGTCAGATCGAGCAGGGTGACGTCGAAGGTGCCGCCGCCGAGGTCGTAGACGGCGATCTTCTCGGCCTTCGCGATCGACTGACCGTAGGCGAGCGCCGCGGCGGTCGGTTCGTTGAGGATGCGCATCACGTCGAGCCCCGCGAGCTTCCCCGCGATCTTCGTCGACGCACGCTGGAGATCGTTGAAGTTCGCGGGGACGGTGATGACGGCGCGATCGACGGTCGTCTGGAGCGACGCCTCCGCGATCGCCTTCGCGCGGCGAAGGACGAAGGCGCTGATCTCCGGGAGCGCGTAGTCGACACCTCGCGCGTGGACCATCGTGCTCTGTTTCGAGCCCGGGACGAGCTCGAACGGGAACCGCCCGCGCGCGGCCGTCACCTCCTCGGAGTCGTACGCCCGTCCGATGAGAGGCTTGATCGAGTAGATGGTGTTCTCGGGGTCGATGAGCCGGCGCTCGCGCGCGCCGTCGCCGACGAGCACCGTCCCGCTCGGGTGGAACGAGACCACCGACGGGAGGAGCCGGCGGCCTTGCTCGTCCGCGAGGGTCGTCGCGACGCCGTCGACCACGGCGGCCACCGCCGTGTTCGTCGTGCCGAGGTCGATCCCGATCGCGACGCTCATCCGAGTCGGAGCCTACCAGACCGCGCGCCCGCCAGGACGCGCGACACGGAGACGAAATGGCAACGGCAGAGGCTGACCGCAGACAGCCTGTACCGCTGGGGTCGCATCGCGCGCCGTTCCCCGCGGATTTGCAGGGCCGACGCTGCGGGCACGAGCGCTGCAGTCCGGAAAACCGCATGAACGAAGGCTCGAAGGCTCGAAACCTCCCTCAGGCGATCGCCGCGCTCTTCCTCCTCGCCGTCGGCGGCGCCGCGACCTCGTCCACCCTCCACCCGGAGCGCCGACCACCGAGCGTCGCGACGCTGCGCGCGGACGTCGCTCGTGCGTGCCTCGGCCAGGCGCGATCTCGCGCGTGCGCGCCCTCGGGCGGTGCCGCCGTGCCCGTGCTCCGGCTCTTCGACCACGCGCGCGCGGAGCTTCAGCACGCGCGCGATCTCGCGACGGAGAATCACGTCGCAGAAGCGCGAGCCTCGCTCGCCCAGGTCGTCCGGGACGCGGATCGCGCGGAGGGCGGCGGCCGCTTCCTCGACCAGCTCGTCGCGACACGGCTCTACGACGCCGTGCTGGACCTCGTCGCCTCCCGACCCGACGTGTTCGAGGCCGCCTTCGTGCGCGACGCCTTCCGCGGCGTGACGCCGCCGAGCGGGCGGCGAGCCCTCGAGGTCGATACGATCGACGTGAATCGCTCCGCGCTCCAGACGCTCGAGACTGCCCCGCGCGCCGTCCGAGGCACGATGTCGGCGCTCGTGCCCTGGGTGCTCGCCGAGATGACCGCGCGCCGCGAGGAGATGGCGCCGCTCGCCGAGCGAGGGGACGTGGAAGGCTGTCGGCAGGCGGCGCGACGCGTCCTCCCGAGCCTCCTCGCGCCCGACGTCGCCTACGACGCGGCCCTGTGCGAGGCAGCCGGCCGCTTCGCGACCACCGCACACCGGATCGACCTCGCGCGCTCGCAGGCTGGTCGAGCGGTCCCGGCGCGCTTCCGATAGGCTGGGGGGCCATGCGCCGGCTCCTCGCTCTCCTCCTCCTCACGAGCGCGGCGCTCACGGGATGTCAGTCGAAGGCGACCGGATACGGCGGAAACCTGACGTTCGCGTACGCCTCGAACGTCGAGCCCGAGAACTTCGTGAAGCCGCTCGCGCCGGGGGCCAAGCTCGAGGTCGTCGCGCTGGCGAACGGCTCGGACGACGAGGAGCTCGCGATCTCGAAGGCGTGGTCCTCGAAGCCCGGCGTCCTCGTCGTCGAGTCCGTCGACGCGCGCGCGATCGTGCTGCGCGGCATCGAGCCAGGCGTCGCGGAGGTCGAGATCACGGCGACCGACGGCGCGGGGAAGCAGGTCGTCGACAAGATGTTCTTCCACGTCGCCCGTCCGGCGACCCACGGCCTCGAGCACGCCTGCACGCGGGATGAGTCGGCGGCCTACGTCCGAGGGGCGAACGTGGACGTGTTCCACGCCCTGGCCACGAGGGATCGTCGCCCGCTCGTCGGCTACGCGTACGTTCCGGTGGCGGTGGAGCCGCGCGACGCCCTCGAGCTCGTCTCCCAGCCGCAGGCCTCGCAGGTCTACCGCTATCGCGCGAACGCCGTCCGGGAGGGCGTGCGGGTGCGTTCGACCGTGGACGAGAGCACCCTCACCGTCACGATCGTCGACCGGGCGGAGCTGCGCGACGCGGAGCTCCACGCGCCGGAGACGATGCTCGAGGGCGAAGAGGGGTACGCGGCGGCGAGCGTCGGCTTCGGCGACGTCCCCCTGTGCAGCCAGGACGCATTGACGAAGGCCCGGAGCCTCACGCCCGACGTCTGCGAGGTCACGGCGAAGCTCGACGACGATCCGAGCCCGGACTCCAACCGCTGGCAGCTCGCGCAGGTCCACGCGCTGAAGATGGGCCGATGCGAGATCGAGATGACGCTTCCGGAGCTCGCCGGTGGCCGCGGGGTGGTGCTCCGGGCGACGACGAAGGTCGGACGCGTCGAGTACCCGAAGGGAGCGGGCCTCGAGGGGAAGTGGCAGGGCGCGGCGCTCGTCTACCTGCTCACACGCGCCGCCGCGCTCGGGTTCGTGTTCGTCTGGACGATCCGCCGGCGCCGCCGGTGATCAGGCGAAGCCGCCGCGCCCACACGAGGCAGCGCCGGTACCGAAGACACCTTCCGCCTCGAGGCGCTCCTTGAGCTCTGCGAGCCGCATCCGAGCGACCACCGAGCTCCGGCGCTCCAGCGTCCAGTACAGGCGCTCGGCGACGCGGAGAGACACGCCCGTGTCGCCCCCGTAGAAGCCTCGCTGCGCCCAGAGCTCCAGGAGCGCGAACGCGTACCCGGTGAGCGAGTCGTCCTGCCCGATGCGATCGGCGAGGGCGTTGAGCTCGGTCTCCTTGTCCGTCGCGGCATCGAGACGGAAGAGGACGATCGCGAGGTCGGGCGCCGGCTTCGGGAGACCGCGGAGGTGGACGAGGTCCTCGGCAAAGATCTCAGCGTCCGCCGCGATGCCGCTCTCGGCGTCGACGATCGCGCGCGCGAAGTCCTCGGGCGTCTCCAGCGACCGGACCTCGAGGAGCGAGAGGGGCAGGAATTTTCCTCCCGTCGCCCACTCCCTGTCGAATGCGGACACGACGCTGCGGACACCCGCGAGGAACGCGGTCATGCGCTCCGGATCCACCTCACCGGGCCAGAAGACGGAGGCCGACTCGTAGACGTCGACGATCGCGCCGTCTCTGCCGATCGCGCGGTACGACGTGACCAGCATCCCGCCACGTTGCTCGTGGGTCATCACGAGCCGATGCCCCTCGCGCGTGCGCGCGTTCGCGGTCGCCTCCCGCAGTCGATCCAGGAACGACGCGCGCGCGTCCGCCTCGTGCGAGATCTTGGAGGAGAGATCGGCCTCGTGCCCGGGGAAGGTCGCCTGCATGTGCAGTCCGACGCTGCACGGCGCATACCGCGAAGAATACCCACGGATCTCGCGGGACTCACGTCACCAGGAGATCGTCCGGGATCTCGATTGGGGAAGAAGCTGCCCGGATCGGGAAGATCCCTATCCGCCTTACTGGCCCTGCCCCAGCGAGTAGGCCGGCGTCCCGTCGAAGAGGAAGAGGTGCTCCGTCTTCACCGGATCGAGCCCCGCGTTGCTCATGCGCATGATGAGGCTCATGACCTGCATGACGCTCACGAGCGCGCCCGGCTTGATGCTCTCGTAGCGGCAGCGCCAGTGGTCCGTGCAGAACGTCTCGGGATGGCCGTTCGGCCAGACCTTGAGGCCGCGGTTCGAGATCATCGTGAGCTTGAGGCCGTCGCCGTTCAGCTCCTCGAGGAGCGCGCCGAGCGTGTCGGGCGCGCCGCGCCAGTGGAGGAAGACGTCGACGCCGACGCGCTCCTTCTTCGCCGGGTGCGTGGGCGTGAGGCGGCCCTCGACGGCGACGGGCGCGCCGCCCGCGTACGCGACGGGCGCGAGCTTCTCCGGCTGCTTGCCGAGCCTGTCGAGGACGGCTTTGGCGAACGCTTCGGTGCCGAGCTTCTCCTTGCTGACCTTGGGGCTGAAGATGTCGCCCGTGTGGAGGCCCTCCTCGATGGTCCGGAGCCACGCGTTGTGGATCCGCGTCGCGACCTCCCCCTGCCCGATGTGGACGAGCATCATGATGGCGCCTAGGAGGAGGCCGCTCGGGTTGGCGATCCCCTTGCCCGAGATGTCCGGCGCGGAGCCGTGGACGGCCTCGAACATCGCGCACTGGCTGCCGATGTTCGCGCTCCCGCCGAGGCCGACCGATCCCGTGACCTCGGCGGCGATGTCGCTCAGGATGTCGCCGTAGAGGTTGAGGGTGACGATGACGTCGAAGTCGGCGGGGCGCGTCGCCATCTTCGCCGCGCCGATGTCGATGATCATGTGGTTCGCCGCGATCTCGGGGTACTCCTTGGCGACGTCGTCGAAGACGCGATGGAAGAGCCCATCGGTGATCTTCATGATGTTGTCCTTCGTCATGCACGTGACCTTCTTGCGGCCGTTCACGCGCGCGTACTCGAAGGCGTAGCGGCAGATCTTCTCGCAGCCGGGCCGCGAGACGAGCTTGAGGCACTGGTAGACCTCGTCCGACTGGCGGTGCTCGATGCCGGCGTACGTGTCCTCCTCGTTCTCGCGGACGATCACGAGGTCGACCTTCGGATGGACGCAATCGACGTACGGGTGGTAGCTCACGCAAGGGCGTACGTTGGCATAGAGCCCGAGGGTCTTCCGAACCGTGACGTTCAGGGACTTGTAGCCGCCGCCCTGAGGCGTCGTGATGGGGCCCTTCAGGAACACCTTCGTCCGGCGGAGCGACTCCCACGCGGACGCCTCGATGCCCGAGCTCTGCCCGCGGAGGTAGACGCGCTCGCCGATCTCGATCGTCTCCGGCGCGATCTTCGCGCCGGCCGCGTCGAGGATGCGGAGCACCGCGCGCATGATCTCGGGGCCGATGCCGTCGCCCTCGGCGACGGTGATGGGAACGCTCGCGACGGACATGGTCCGACCCTACCACTTCACGCGGGGGGCGGGCTCGGCTACCAGGGCCTCCGGTGGCTCAAATGGTCGAGCTGTTGCCGTTCGCAACGGCCCCCAGGCGACGCCCCGACCCGGGCTCCGTGATCCGCCATCGCTGGTACGCTCGGACCGATGATCCTCGCTCGGCCCCTCACCTCGACGGCGCTCCTGATGCTGGTCGCATGCGGCGGGGGTGAGTCACCCCCGCCCCCGAACACGCCGGCGCACGCCGTCGCCGGACCCGTCGTCGCGACCTCGCCTTCCGCGGCGCCCTCCACCGTGCCCCCCCTCGCCGTCGAGCCCGAGACGCCGGCGGCCGTCTTCGCGCGGGTCGAGCCAGACCTCGTCGCCTGCTACGAGCAGGGCAGAAAGGCCGTTCCGAAGATGCTCTCCGGGCGTGCCACGATCAGTGTGGCCGTGAGCGGCGAGGGACGCTCGACCTGCGTCGTCGTCGGCGACGACACGGGGCTCACGCAAGCCGTCGAGGACTGCATGAGCGACCGGCTCTCGCGCGAGACCTTCACGGCAACGGGCGCGCCGTGGACGACGGAGCTCTCGGTCGTCGTGCGAGACGGGAAGCTCGCCTCGAGCGCGGGAGCGTCGGCCGGCCCTACCCTCGCCACGCTGGAGACGCACGGGCTCCCGGACTCGGCTCATGACGTCGTCCTGTCGCTCGTCCCACGCTTCCGCACGTGCACCGCCGACACGGGCGCCGGAGAGCAGAGCCTTCAGATCGTCCACGTCGGCGCGCGCGTGGCGAAGGACGGGCGCGTGGCCTGCGCGCTCGCGTCGGCGCCCATGCCCGTCCCCCCCAAGCTGCGCACGTGCATGGTCGACGTGCTGGCCTCCGCGGCGTTCCCGCCGCCGACCGGTCCCTTCGGGCTCGTGATGGTGCCGGTGAAGGTCCACGGGCGGAAGTAGGCCTCACCGCCGCTTCGAGGCGGCGCCTCGGCGCACGTGGTGGCTCCGCGCGGGATCAGGCTAGATTGGTCGCCGCGATGGTCCTCTACGACGAGCTCGGGCCCTGGTACATGCTCCTCGACCCGACCGCCGATCACGAGGCCGAGGCGACGAGCTACGTCGAGGCGCTGCGGCGTCACGTGGACGCGACGAGCCTCCTCGACCTCGGCGCCGGCGCCGGCAACAACGCCTTCTTCCTCCGACGGCACATCCCCGCCGTCACGCTGGTCGACCTCTCGCAGGCGATGCTCGATCTGAGCCGGGCCGTCGTCCCCGATGCCGAGCGCGTGTGCGCCGACATGCGGGACGTGCGACTCGACCGGACCTTCGACGCCGTGCTCGTGCACGACGCCATCGACTACATGACGACGGAGGCGGACCTGCGCGCCGCGATCACGACGGCGTTCGCGCACACGCGCCCCGGGGGCGCCGCGATCTTCGTGCCCGACGTCTTTCGCGAGGACTTCGAGGAGGAGACGATCCACATCGAGGGCGCGGACGGCGCGCGCGCGCTCCGGTGCATCGAGTGGAGCTGGGACCCGGATCCCGCGGACACGACGGTCCGGACGGACTACGTGGTGGTCCTCCGCGACGGACGTGACACGCGCGTGGTGCACGATCGGCAGACGTGCGGGCTCTTCCCGCGCGCCACCTGGACCCGTCTCCTCGAAGACGCCGGCTTCGAGGTCGGCACCTTCGCGCGGCCCCTCGACGACGGCGAGACGACCGAACAGGCGTTTCTCTGCCGACGGCCCGGGTGAACGGGCACGTCAACGGGCGGTAGCCAACGCATCCCAGATGCCCGCGGGGGCGTCGGGGTACTTGCCCGCCAGGCGCCGCGGACGAGACGCGGCGGAGTCTAGGGCGCAGCGCGCCGAAGGCCAGGACCGGCGCTCCGATCCGGAGTCTCCGTCACCAGAGCTTCACGACGACGAGGTACCCGTCCTGTCCGCCCCCGGCGTTCGCCTGCACGGCGTTCGGGGTGACGGGGAGATCGGTCGCGCACGTCGTCCCTCCCATCACGAGGATGTTCCCGCGGAGGGCGAGCTCGGGCAGGACCTGCTGACCGGCGCACGCGCCGCCGAGGCGCACGTTCAGGAGAGATTTCATCTCCCGATCGAGCACGAAGAGGCCCGACTTCGCCTCTGCGCTCTGGCCGAAGGTGTTCTCGGGGTCGACCGTGGGGAACGCTTTGGAGACGGCCTGCGGGATGTAGAGGCGACCCCAGGGGTCGTGCGTGACGCGCGTGACGTGCGACCCGCGGAGGAACGTCGCGCGGACGGGCTCGCCTTTCACGGGATCGAACGTCATGTACATCGTCGACATGCTGTTAGGCATCGGCTGCCAGGTGCCGGCGCTCCAGCCGAGCTTCTCGACCGTCTCCCGGATCGACGTGCAGGAGGCGGCGTCCGAGCACACCTCCGTGCGTCGCGGGTCACGGCCGAGCGTCGAGTTGCCGCCGTCCGTCCAGGCCTGGAGGCCGACGAGACCACCCGGCATGAGCCACGCGTCGTACCCGCGCGAGTCGGCCTGGAGGTTCAGGGAGGAGTCCTTCGCGAGGCTCGCCCACCAGGTCCAGAGCCTCAGCTCGAAGGCGTCCTTCGTGCACGGCGAGCCGGTCTTGCAGGCGAGGAAGATGGGCTGCTGGAGATCGTTCGAGACCTGCTGCGTCCCGAAGTAGTAGGTGAGCCCGAAGCGCGGGTCGTCCACCTTCTTTGCGCCTTGCTCCACGGTCCAGACATTGTTGAATTGCCTGTAGAGCGCAGGTTTTTCGTCGTAGGCGTCGGGGTCGGTAGCGTTCGCGTCACCGTCGATGGTGCCAGCGGCGAACGCTGCGTCGTAGGTGACTGTGAAGGCCTTGCCTTTCGCCGTGACGGCGCCGTCGGCCGCGATCGCGACGCCGCGGACGAACTGGTTGCCGGGGCCGCCCACGTACGTGGAGAGGAGGATCTGCGGGGCGAGCGCCGGCGCGGGCTCGGTCGGGAGGTCCCCCGCGCCACCGCCCTGCCCGCTCGAGCCGGCGCCGCCGCTGCCCGGCCCTCCGCCGGCGCCGCTGGAGGTGCCGCCGCCGCCGCTCGACGTCCCGGCAGTCGGCGTCTTGCCGGCGTCAGCGTCGTCGCTCCCCCCGCACGCGGCGACGACGGCGGACGTGACGACGAGGACCAACGATCCGAGGGCCGGAGCGCTTCGCATGCGTCGATCGGACGCGATGCGTCGCGCGGGGTCAAGCGCCGGGCTCGAGCTCAACCGGTGGCGGCGAGGTGGCGCCCCTTGCGCGAGGCTTCGAGCGCCGTGTCGACCGCGGCCGCCACGCGTCGACCGTCCGCGATCGCCCACACGACCAGCGACTGACCGCGCGAGGCGTCGCCCGCAACGTAGACGCCGGGAACGTTCGTGCGGCCGGCGGCGTCGGACACGATGTTTCCGCGCGGATCGAGGGCGAGGCCGAGCTCCGTGGCGAGCCCCGTCGTCTCGGGTCCCGTGAAGCCCATCGCGAGGAGGGCGAGGTCGCACGGGATGTCGAAGGCGCTGCCAGGCACCTCGCGCACCTGCCCGCCCGCGAGCTCGACGCGGACGGCGGTGAGCTTCGACACCTTCGTGCCCGACGCGTCCGCCACGAAGCCACGGGTCATCACCGCGAACTCCCGCGCGCAGCCCTCCTCGTGCGACGACGACGTCCGGAGGACGAGCGGCCACGCGGGCCACGGATTGTCGGGCATGCGCACGAGCGGCGGCTTCGGCATGAGCTCGAGGTTCGTGACCGAGAGCGCGCCCTGACGATTCGACGTGCCGATGCAGTCGGAGCCCGTGTCACCGCCGCCGATGACGACGACGTGCTTGCCCGCCGCGAGGATCGCCTCCGCGTCCGGCACCACGTCGCCCGCCACGCGGCGGTTCTGCTGGACGAGGAAGTCCATCGCGAAGTGCACGCCCGCGAGGTCGCGGCCCGGGCCGGCGAGATCGCGGGGCACACGCGCGCCGAGGCAGAGCACCACCGCGTCGTTTGACGCCCGGAGCTCCCCGCCCGTCACGTCCCCGCCGACGTCGACGCCCGTGCGGAAGACGACCCCTTCGGCCGCCATCTGCGCGACGCGGAGGTCGACGATCTCCTTCTCCATCTTGAAGTCGGGGATGCCGTAGCGGAGGAGACCGCCGATCCGGTCGTCCCGTTCGTAGACCGTGACCTCGTGCCCGGCGCGGGCGAGCTGCTGCGCGCAGGCGAGCCCGGCAGGGCCCGAGCCGACGACGGCGACGCGCTTGCCGCTCCGTACGCGCGCACGCACGGGCGCGAGCCCGCGCCCGCTCTCGAAGGACGTGCGCGCGATGGTGCGCTCGACGTCCTTGATCGTCACGGGGACGCCGTCGATGGCGAGGACGCAGGAAGCCTCGCACGGCGCCGGGCAGACGCGCCCCGTGACCTCGGGGAAGTTGTTCGTGGCGTAGAGGACGGCCTCCGCCTCCTCCTCCTTCCCGCGCCAGACGAGGTCGTTCCACTCGGGGATCACGTTCCCGAGCGGGCAGCCCTGGTGGCAGAACGGGATCCCGCAGTCCATGCAGCGCGACGCCTGCGCGCGGACGACCGGAGGCTCGGGCTCCAGGACGAGCTCGCGGTAGTCCGCGAGGCGCTCGGCGACGGGACGCTCGGCGTGCTCTCTGCGATCGACCTTCAGAAATCCCTTCGGATCCGCCATCAGGCCCCCCTCACGACGGGCAGCTTCGCCTTCGCGGGCGGAGCCTCCGTCACGCTCGCGGCGAGGACGCGCTTGTACTCGACCGCCATCACCTTCACGAGCTTGGCGAGCGTCTTCTCCCAGCTCGCGAGGAGCTGGAGCGCGTGGGGGCTCTGGGTGCGGGTCGCGTGCTCGACGACGAGATCGTGCACGGTCTTCGCGTCGCTCGCGTCGAGCGCTTCGATCGCCACCATCGCCTTGTTGCAGCGGCTCGCGAACGCGCCGTCGTCGTCGAGGACGTAGGCGACGCCGCCGCTCATGCCGGCCGCGAAGTTCCGCCCCGACCTGCCGAGGACGACGACGACGCCGCCGGTCATGTACTCGCACCCGTGGTCGCCGACGCCCTCCACGACCGCGTGCGCGCCGCTGTTCCGCACGGCGAACCGCTCGCCCGCCCGGCCCGCGAAGAACGCGCGGCCGCTCGTCGCGCCGTAGAGGACGGTGTTGCCGACGATCACGTTGTCCGCCCAGGAGAACGTCGCGGACTCCGGCGGCCGGATCGCGAGGACGCCGCCCGCGAGCCCCTTGCCGACGTAGTCGTTCGCGTCGCCCTCGAGCGCGATGCTCATCCCGCGAACGGCGAAGGCGCCGAAGGACTGGCCGGCTGTCCCCGTCGCCTCGATCGTGAGCGCCCCCTCGGCGAGGCCCGCCGCGCCGTGACGCTTCGCGACCTCGCCCGCGAGCATCGCGCCGAACGTGCGGTTCGCGTTGGTGATGCCGTAGCTCATGCTGACGTGCTCGCCGCGCTCGAGCGCGGGACGCGCGACCTCGATGAGCGTGCGGTCCGGCACGTGGGACGTGATGCTCTTCTGAGGGTGGGTGTTCCGGAGCTCGACGCCCTCGCGCGGTCGCGCGAGCACGCGGCCGAAGTCGAGGAGCTTCGCCTTCGGGTGCGTGACGTCGGCTCTCGGCGCGAGGTGCTCCACGCGGCCGACCATCTCGTCCAGCGTGCGGAAGCCGAGGGACGCCATGATCCGGCGGAGCTCCTCGGCGACGAAGAACATGTAGTTGATGACGTGCTCCGGCGCGCCGGAGAAGCGTGCGCGGAGGACCGGATCCTGCGTCGCGATCCCCACCGGACACGTGTTGAGGTGGCACTTCCTCATCATGATGCAGCCGGAGGCGACGAGCGGCGCGGTCGCGAAGCCGAACTCCTCCGCGCCGAGCAGCGCCGCGATCGCGACGTCGCGGCCCGTCTTGAGCTGTCCGTCGACCTGGAGCACGACGCGCGAGCGGAGGTCGTTCAGGGCGAGCACCTGCTGCGCCTCCGCGAGGCCGAGCTCCCACGGGGTGCCGGCGTGCTGGATCGACGAGAGCGGGCTCGCGCCCGTGCCGCCGTCGTGGCCCGCGATGAGGATGACGTCGGCGTGCGCCTTCGCGACACCCGCCGCGACCGTGCCCACGCCCGTCTCGCTCACGAGCTTCACGCTGATGCGCGCGGTGGGGTTCACGTTCTTCAGATCGAAGATCAGCTGCGCGAGGTCCTCGATCGAGTAGATGTCGTGGTGCGGCGGCGGGGAGATGAGCGTCACCCCCGGCGTCGAGTGGCGGACGCGCGCGATGACGGAGTCCACCTTGTGGCCCGGCAGCTGCCCACCTTCGCCGGGCTTCGCGCCCTGCGCCATCTTGATCTGGATCTCGTCGGCGTTGACGAGGTAGTGCGTCGTCACCCCGAAGCGACCCGAAGCGACCTGCTTGATCGACGAGCGCCGTAGATCGCCGCGGTCGTCCCGGAGGTAGCGGACGGCGTCCTCACCGCCCTCGCCCGTGTTCGAGCGACCGCCGATCCGGTTCATCGCGACGGCGAGGTTCTCGTGCGCCTCCTTCGAGATGCTCCCGAAGCTCATCGCGCCGGTCGCGAACCGGCGCACGATGAGCCGCGCGTCCTCGACCTCGTCGAGGTGCACGGGCGGCCCCTCTCGGACGAAGTCCCAGAGGCCGCGGAACGTGAGCGGGCGGTCGCCCTGATCGTTCACGAGCGCGGCGTACTCGTCGTAGCTCTTCGCGTCCGAGAGGCGGACCGCGCGCTGGAGCGCGGCGACACTCGAAGGCGACCAGAGGTGGCGCTCGCCCGTCCGGCGCCAGGCGTAGACGCCACCGACGTCGAGCTCCGCCTCGCCGTCGGCTCCGAGCGGCATCGAGGTCGCGGAGTAGCCTGCAGCATGTCGCATCCGCGCCTCGAGGGCGATCTCGGCGAGGCCGACGCCCTCGATCCGCGACGCGGTCCCGGTGAAGTGGCGGTCGACGACGCTCCGAGCGACGCCCACGGCCTCGAAGATCTGCGCGCCGTGGTAGCTCCCGATGGTGCTGATGCCCATCTTGCTCATCACCTTGAGCAGGCCCTTCTTGAGGGCGTTCACGTAGTTCTTCGTGGCCGCCCCCAGGTCGACGGACGCCTCGCCCCCCGTATCCTTCGCCTGCACGAGCTCGGCGATCGACTCGAACGCGAGGTACGGGTTCACGGCGCCGGCGCCGTACCCGATGAGGAGCGCGACGTCGGCGACCTCACGCGCGTCGGCGGTCTCGCAGACGATGCCGACCCGCACGCGCTTGCCCTCGCGGATGAGGTGGTGGTGGACGGCCGCGACGGCGAGGAGGCTCGGGATGGCGACCCGCACGGGGGAGACGCCCCGGTCGCTCACGACGAGGAGGCTCGCGCCCTCGTCGACCGCGCGGGACGCCCGGCTGCACAGCTCGGCGAGGGACTCCTCGAGGGCGCGCGCAGGATCCCCCGCGGCGCCGAACGTCGCTTCGAGCGCGATCGTCTCGAAGCCCTCGATGTCGCTCCGGAGGAGCTTCGCCATGTCGGCGTTCGTGAGGATCGGGTGAGGGAGCTCGAGGAGGCGGCACTGCTCGGGCGTCTCGCCGAGGAGGTTCTTCTCACCGCCGACGCACGACACGAGGCTCATGACGAGGTCCTCGCGGATCGGATCGATCGGCGGGTTCGTCACCTGCGCGAACTGCTGCTTGAAGTAGCGGAAGAGCGGGACGGGGCGGTCCGAGAGGACGGCGACCGGGATGTCGGCGCCCATGCTGCCGACGGGCTCCTCGCCGGTCTGCGCCATCGGGGCGAGGATCACGCGGAGGTCCTCGCGCGTGTAGCCGAAGGCGCGCTGGAGGCGCGCGCGCTCCTCGCGATCGAGAGAGAAGACGCTCGGGACATCCGGGAGCGAGCCGAGCTCGATCTTGTTCGCCTCCACCCAGGCTGCGTAGGGCTGCTGGGAGGAGATCGTCGTCTTGATCTCCTCGTCGGAGACGATCCGCCGCGCCTTCGTGTCGACGAGGAACATCTTCCCGGGCTGGAGGCGGCCCTTCTCGAGGACGTCGGCCGGGTCGATGCTGAGCACGCCGAGCTCGCTCGCCATCACGACGAGGCCGCTCTTCGTGACGACGTACTTCGCCGGCCGGAGGCCGTTCCGGTCGAGCGTCGCGCCGATGAGCTCGCCGTCGGTGAAGCAGAGCGCCGCCGGGCCGTCCCACGGCTCGACGAGCGACGCGTGGTACTCGTAGAAGCCGCGCTTCGCCTCCGGCATGTCGGCCTGCGTGCTCCACGCCTCGGGGACGAGCATCATCATCACGTGCGGCAGCGAGCGGCCGCCCGCGACGAGGAAGTCGACGACGTTGTCGAGCGACGCCGAGTCGGACCCGTCGGGACGGATGATCGGCTTGAAGTCCTGGAGGTGCTCCTCGAAGAGCTTCGACTCGAGGAGGGCCTCGCGCGCGCGCATCCAGTTCTGGTTGCCCCGGAGCGTGTTGATCTCGCCGTTGTGCGCGATGCGGCGGTAGGGGTGCGCGCGCTCCCAGGTCGGGAAGGTGTTCGTCGAGAAGCGCGAGTGGACGAGGGCGAGCTGGCTCTCGAAGTCGTCGGCCTGCAGATCCTTGTAGAACGCACCGAGGCGCTCCGGGAGCATCAGGCCCTTGTAGACGATGGTCTTCGAGCTCAGGCTCGCGACGTAGAAGTCGTCGCCGTAGCCGCTCTTCGAGCACGTCGTTCCGGCGCGCTTCCGGATCATGAAGAGGGTGCGCTCGAACGCCTTCTTGTCGCTCATGCGCGCGATGAAGAGCTGCCGCAGCACGGGCATCGAGCTCCGCGCGACGGGGCCGAGCGTGCGCACGTCGACGGGCACGTCCCGGAAGCCCACGACCTTCTGGTTGTGGTAGCGGACGATGTCCGTGAGCACCTTCATCTGGAGCTCGGCCTTGTTCGGATCGCGCGAGAGGAAGCACTGCGCGACGCCGTAGTCGCCCGCGAGCGGGAGCTCCTTCCCCTCCTTCGCCAGCACGCGCTCGAAGTAGCGATGGGGGATCTGGCAAAGGATGCCCGCGCCGTCGCCGGTGTTGGGATCGGCGCCGGCCGCGCCGCGATGGGCGAGGCGCCGGAGGATCTCGAGCCCCATCTCCACGGTGCGGTGCGTTGCCCCGCCCTTCAGATCGGCGACGAAACCAAGACCGCACGCGTCGTGCTCGAGCTCGGGCGCGTAGAGGCCGGAAGCGGCGGGCAATCCTCGGGACGGAAGGCGCATGGCGGACCCGTGGTTCTAGCAACCCATGACGCGGTGCGCTAGGTCGACCGTACGAGGGCGGGATCCGATGCCACGGGGGCGGGCCGGAGGGCGAATGGTAGGCTGCGCGATCCCCCATGGGCACCCTTCCCTCCGACACGACCTACCGGGAGCTCGCGGCGGGCAAGCTCGCGAAGCTCGTCGGTTCGGAGCGCGCGCCCGCCCTCGTCGCGAGCGTCTGCGCGCGCGCGTCGCTCCGCAGCCTCGACAGCCCCGACGATCTCCTCCGCTTCGCCGACGCGCTCGGCGAAGAGGGCGGCTTCGTCGGCGCGCTCGGCGCGCTCCTCCGCGTCCGGGCGATCCTCGACGGCGCGACGGCCGCGCCCGGCGGCACGGACGACAAGGAACCTCCCACGAACCGGACCGGACCATGACACGACGCGACGCCCCCGAGGACGTGCAGCACCTCACGAGCGAGGAGGCGCTGGCGGCCGCGCTCCGCGAGCGCGACGCTCGCTACGAGTTCCTGGCCGAGACGATCCCCGTCCAGATCTGGACCGCCCTCCCCGACGGCCGTCTCGACTACGTGACGGAGCAGACCGCCCGCCACTTCGGACGTACCGCCGCGCAGCTCCTCGACGAGAGCTGGCTGTCCGTCCTCCACCCCGACGACGTCGCCCCGACCGTCGCGCGCTGGACGCGATCGCTCGAGACCGGTGAGGTCTACGAGGTGGAGTTCCGCCTCCGGATGGCGGACGGCCGTTACGCGGCGCACCTCGCCCGCGCCGTCCCGCAGCGAGGGCCGCACGGGAAGGTCGTGCGGTGGTTCGGGACGAACACGAACATCGAGGAGCAGAAGGAGGAGAGGCGACGCATCACCGCGCTCCTCCAGGAGGTCGAGTCGCAGGCGATGGCGGCGACGGAGGCCCTCCTCGAGATGCGCGCGGCGAAGACGGCCGCCGAGGCGCGCGTGAAGGAGCTCGAAGAGGCCCTCGCCCGCCGCTGAACGCTCCGACGGCTGACAGCACGACAGCCGACTCGAGTCCGTAAACTCACGCTGCCAGTGTCTCGTCCAGGTTGACAGGTTCCGAAGCGTGCGGGCCCGTGGGCGGCTTCGCGCCCGACGTCCAGGACTCGGTCCGGCCGTTGCACCTCGGTTCGTCATGGTGTCGTCGTCAGCTCGCCGCGTTCTCTCGCTCGGCTTGTTCGGGCTCGTCGCGTTCGGAAACTGCGCGTCGGCTTGCGATCCGCTCCCGGACGAGTGTGACGACGACGACAACGTCTGCGCTGGCAACGTCGCCAACCGATGCGCGTCCCCGTACCCCGAGGGCAGAATGCGCACGTGGCGTGAGGACTGCGGGAGCGAGCGGACCTGCGTCGTCGAGCTGCGGAACCGCAACCAGACGCCGCTCTGCGCGCGCGCCCAAGGCGTCGCGTGCGCCCGCGAGGGCGAGCGTGCCTGCGAGGGAGCGCTCGTCGCGACCTGCGTCGCAACGAACGACGGACGGCTCGTGTGGGTCGACAGCCCCTGCCCCAGTCCGGCGACGTGCACGGGCAACGGTGAGTGCCGCTGACAGCCGAGCGTGGCAGGATGGCCCGACATGGCCACGAAGACCGCGCCGTCGAAGAAGAGGCCCGAGTGGGTCGGGTGGGCTGCGCTCGGAACCCTCGTCGCGGGTCTTGCCGGGCTCGTGCTGTGGTCGCTCCCCCACGGAGAAGGGGACGCGAACGCCGGATCCGTGCGCGACGCGAGCGACGAGATCGAGCCATGGCACGACGAGGCGCTCATCAACGGGAGCGCCGGGCCCGCCGCCACGAGCGCACGTACGGAGCTCGAGCGACCGGCGGAGGCGTCCGCCGACATCGCGCTCGTCGTCGAAGACAAGGCCGACCTCCCCGAGCGCACGACCCGAGACGCCATCGTACGCCTCCTCGACGCGAGATACTGCGGCTCCGCGTGCGATGCCGTTCGCCGCGCCGTCCTCGACGAGAGGACGTTCGACCTCGATCGGATGACGACGGAGGAGCTCGGGCTCCCCTCGAAGGAGACCTGGGACACCGTCGCCGCCACGCTCACGACCGAGGAGCGCGCGAGCCTCGACAAGCGGCCCGTCGCCCTCTTCGTCCGCACGCGAGGGCCGGGCGCCCCGGATCACGTGCCGGCGCGGACGGCGTTCGCCGTGACCGCAGCGCTCGCCGAGTCGCTCGGGGCCCTCGTCTACGACGAGACGCTGCGGAGGATCGAGGCGCCGCGCGACGTCGTCCGGCGCGTCATCACCGCGCCGCTCGGACAGCCCGTCTTCACCCAGCGACACGTCGTCGTGCAGCTCTACCGGCAGGACGACGCGACGGCGCGCCTCCTCACCCTCGGCATGGCGCGCTTCGGGGCGCCGGACCTCGCGCTCCGCGGCGCGCCGATGGCGGATGCGCCGGACCTCGCGCTCGTGCTGAACGCGGCGGCCGCGCAGGTCGCCCACGGAGCGAGCAAGCTCCCGCTCCGGGTGACCCTCGACGACGTCGCGCGCGTGACCGGGGGCGCGCCGCGCGAGCTGTCGCCAGAGCCCGCGCGCGCCGAGGCCGTGGCGCTCGACGCGATCGAGCCGCCACGCACCGAAGGCGACCCCGACAACGAGATGGCCGAGCTCGTGCCGCCGGGGGGCATCGCGAACGGGACCTGGGGCGCCGTCCTGACGTCGCTCTTCCATCGCGCGCCGTCGGTCGCGTTCGCGGCGATGGACGGCGAGCTCGGCGCCGTCGCGACGAAGGCCCGCGCCTCGTTGCCTGCCGCGCTGAAGCGCTCGGAATCGGGCGCCGCGACGCTCTTCGTGAAGGCTCCCTTCCCGACGAAGGCGGACGCGGGGAGCGAGTGGCTCTGGATCGAGGTGCAGCGCTGCGACGCGAAGAGCTGCACGGGACCGCTCACCAACACGCCGACGTACGCGACGTCGTTCGTCGAGGGGAGGCCCGCGAAGGTGTCGCGCGCGGAGATCGCCGACGTCCTCCTCCGCCTCCCCGACGGCGGGACGGAGGGCGGCGACTCGATCCGCATCCTCGAGGCGCGGGCGCTCGGCAGGGGGCCCGCGGACCGTCAGTAGCCGGGCGGGAGCACCACGTTCGACAGAGGCGTGTGGCTCATCGTGCAGTTCGACGTGTCCGTCTCGCCGTCCGGCAACGTCGAGCAGCGCTTGATCGGCCCGTCGAGGTAGTCGAGGTAGAGGTCGTGGTAGCCGGGCATCCCGGGCGCGAAGGCGCGGTCGGGACGGGCATTGCCCCAGGAGTTCTTCACCCGCAAAAACTCGATCTTCGTGTCGCGATCGAGCGCGCGCGAGAGGAGCTGCGCATCGAGGGGGTCTTCCTTGTCGAGCGTGACGCCCGCCGCGAGCACCGTGCCGTCGCTCAGCTTCGCCTGGTAGTCCTGGAGGACGGTCATGTGTCCGCCCTGACGACCGGGGCCGTTCTCGCCGAGCGTCGTCATGTTGAAGGAGCCGCGGCGCTCGTTCTCGCCGTTCTCCATCGCGTTGAAGTCGACGAACCACGTGATGATGACGGGCAGCTCGTCGTGCATCGCGCGCTGCACGCGCTGGAGGAACGCGCGGCGGTCCCCCCAGTAGCTGACCTGACGCCACTCGCGCATCGCGGCCTCGAGCGTCCGCGTCGCGCGAGGTTGGCCCGGCGACGAGGCGTACGAGACCTGGAAGTCTTTCGCACGGACGATGTTCGTGTTCGTCGCGTCGGCGGAGCCCGCGAACGTGCGCGTCACCGTCGGGCCGAACACCCGGTCGATCCGCTGGCTCACCTCGGCCGAGAGGCCCCAGGCGCGGTCCATCTCCTGCCGCACGAGCGACCTGTCTCGGCGCGCCTGGGTCGTGGAGAGCAGGCCGCTCTCGAGCGACGCATTGAGCGCGTCGAGCGCGACCTTCTGGCGGTTCGACATCTCGCCCTCGCCGTCGACGGCGAGGAAGTCCACGTCCCTGACGAGGCCGTACTTCCGGATGATGTTATTTGCCGTCGCGTAGTTGCCCCCCGTCGAGATCTTGGTCGACCCGCCCGAGGCGATCTGATCGAACCAGTGCCAGTAGGTCCAGTAGGACTCGGAGCTGTCGAACGCCTCGCCCGTCGCGCTGAGGTGCATCGACTCGATCCAGCTCGCGTGCGCGTAGAGCCAGCAGTTTCCGATCGACTGCCGCTCTACCTCGGTCTGTGGGACCGCGACGATGTCGTTCTCGTCGGCGATCGTGGCGGGTTCTGCGTGCTCCGTCGCGCACCCGAGCGCGGGCACGACGAGCGAGAGCAGGACGGAGAGGCCGAGGGAGCGGAGCTTCATGGGGAGGACCGAAGGGCGTGGGGTGTAAGGGGCTCGTGCTCGGCAGGGGTGCCGAGCGAGCGGCCTACACGTGACCCTGATGTGGGCACGTGTCCACCACGAACCGCCCCGTGGCGTACGATTCTTTCGTCAGCGGAACTCATGGCCGCACGCGGCGAGGGGCCGCACCTGGCCAGACGAGGTCCCGCGCTCGACGGCGCCGTCAGCGGCGCGAGGTGATGACCTCGTCCTTGCTGCGGACGCCCCCATCGACGATCGCGAACAGCGCGAAGACGAAGACCAGCGCCGCCGCCACCATCATCGTGGCGTGGGAGAGACGGCCGACGAGGAGCGACCCCGCCGCCGCCCCCGCGACGAACGAGACGGCGATCGTGAGGAGGAGGAAGAACTTCGGCAGGTGCGGGAGCTCCGCCGCGTTCGAGCCGATGACGAGCCGGACACGGAGCTTGCTCGAGGCGCTCTTCCGCCAGAAGCGGAACCAGCGCGCCGTCTCGATCCCGAGATCGGTGACGACGCCCGTGAGGTGCGTCGTGCGGACGACGGCGCCCGAGAGCCGCGTGACGAGGCTGTTCTGCATCCCCATGGCGATGCACAGGAGGAGGCCCTGGGCGTCCTGGAGGCGCGGATGCGCGCTCACCCACGTGATCGCCGACCACGCCGCGAAGCCCGTGAGGAGGAGGCCCTCGACCCCGAGCGCGACGCCGTACGCACGCGAGGAGTGGCCGAAGAAGCTGCTCTCGACGATGACGCTCGCGAGGAAGGCGCCGGCGAAGAAGGCGATGACCATCGTCGACGCGGCGAGGCCAGAGACGGGGTCTCCGTGGGCGTAGTCGTGCGTCGCGCGACCGACGATGCCCGTCACGTGCGACGTGAACGTCCCGATGAGCACGAAGCCGACCGAGTTCACGAAGCCGCCGACGAACGCGAGGTACCCGGCGAGCATCCTGTTCTGCCGTTCCGAGCGCGCGCTGCCCTGGTGGCGGAACATGACCACCCGTTTCTAGACGAACGCTCGCGTCACCGCGAGATCCCGGCGGCCGCCGCGCGTTTTCCTACCGCGCGCCGGCCGCGCTATCCTCCCGCGCCGTGACGGACGGACAGCGGAGGACGAACCCACCCCGGCCGAGCGTTTCCCTGGGCGTGAAGGGAGACCAGCCTGCCGCGAAGGCCCCGATCGCGCGCCGGCTCCGCACCTGGGGGCTCCGCGCCTTCGTGGCCGCGCTCCTCCTCGCCGTGGCCGGCGTGACGGCGGGCCTCGTCCTCGTGCGCCACTACGAGAAGGGGCTCCCGAGCGTCGCCGAGCTCGAGCGTGGCTATCACCCCTCCCAGGTGACGCGCGTCCTCGCCCGCGACGGGACGCTCCTGGCCGAGCTCTTCACGGAGCGACGGACGATCGTCAAGATCGACGACCTGCCCGCGCACGTGAAGCTCGCGGTCCTCGCGGCGGAGGACGCGAACTTCTACAACCACGAGGGCATCAACTACTTCGGCATCGCGCGCGCGTTCGTCGTGAACCTGCGCGCGGGTCGCACGCGGCAGGGCGGCTCGACGATCACCCAGCAGGTCGTGAAGAACATCCTGCTCGATACGACCGAGCGCACCTACGGCCGGAAGATGCGCGAGGCCCTCCTCGCGCGGCGGCTCGAGCAGGAGATCTGCCAGAGCTGCGAGGCGAAGGGCCGCAAGGACAAGATCCTCGAGCTCTACCTGAACCACATCTACTTCGGGCACGGGCGCTACGGGATCGAGGAGGCGGCCAAGGACAACTTCGGGAAGCCGGCGCGCGAGCTGACGATCGCCGAGGCGGCGATGCTCGCCGGGGTGCCCGCCGGGCCGGAGATCTTCAACCCGAAGCGAGACCTGAAGAAGGCGCTCACGCGACGCGCGTTCGTGCTCGAGCAGATGCACGCGAAGGGCTTCTTGAACGACGCGCAGTACGACGCGGCGAAGGACGAGCCCGTCCGCCTCGCGCCGAACCTGGAGATCGAGAGCGAGCTCGCGGCGGAAGCGGTGAAGATCGCGCGCAAGACGCTCCTCGAGCTCGAGCCGGAGCGCGGTCCGCGCGGCGGGTTCACCGTCCACACGACGATCGATCCACGCCTGCAGGCCGCGGCGCGGAAGGCCCTCCGCGACAACCTCCACGCCTACGACGGACGGCACGCGCTCCTCGCTCCCTTCAAGGCGCCCGCCTCCGCGTCGAAGAGCGGGAAGAAGCCGCCGTCCAAGGACCCGCCGCCCTTCGAGGGGACGCCCGTCTTCAAGGCGCAGGAGGTCCTCACGGGCGTCGTCGTGTCCACGGACGACGTCGCCGGAACCGTCGACGTGCGGGTCGGGAGCGCGGTCGGCTCGATCAAGGTGGCCGACTACAAGCGCTACAACCCGAAGAGCCTGCCCCCGAGCCAGTTCGCCGAGGTCGGGGCCCGCCTGCGCGTGAGCCTGCTCGCGCCTCTGCCGAACGTCGACAAGGACGCGCGTTCGGTCGCGAAGGTGCCGCTGCGGCTCGAGCTCGGCCCCGAGTCGGCCATCGCTCTCCTGGACGTGAGGACACGTCAGGTCCTGGCGCTCGCGGGCAGCTACGAGGCGGTCGCCGGAGGGCTCGACCGGGCGACGCAGTCGAAGCGGCAGCCGGGATCGACCTTCAAGCCCATCGTCTACTCGTATGCGCTCCACTCGCGCCGGTACACCCCCGCCACCCTCGTCGACGTGACGGCGACGACCTTCACCGGCGGCTACAAGCCGTCGAACTACGAGGGCTGGACGGCGACCGATCCCCTCCGCCTCCGTGAAGTGCTCGCGAAATCGGTGAACATCGGCGCCGTCCGCGTGCTCGAGGACGTCGGGGCCGCGAACGTGGCGGCCTGGGGCAAGGCGCTCGGGATCGAGTCGAACCTCGGCGCGACGCCGTCGCTCGCGCTCGGCGCCTACGAGGTCAAGCCGCTCGAGCTCGTGTCCGCCTATGCGACCTTCGCGGCGGGCGGGATGTGGGAGGAGCCTCGGATCGTGACGCGCATCGTCGACCCGGACGGGAGGGACGTGACCCTCCGGGATCCGCTGCCGTCGCGTCGCGTGCTGGAGCCCGCCGAGGCGTACCTCACGACGAGCATGCTCACGAGCGTCGTCGACCACGGGACGGCGACCGGGGCGAAGGTGCTCGGCCGACCCGTTGCCGGCAAGACAGGGACGACGAACGACGACAAGCACGGCACCAAGGACACGTGGTTCGCCGGGTACTCGACCGAGATCGCCGCGGTGGTGTGGGTCGGGTACGACGACAACAAGCCGCTCGGGACGGGCGAGTCCGGCGGGCAGACCGCCCTCCCTGCGTGGGTCACGCTCATGAAGGCCGCCCACGAGAACAAGCCGCGAGCCGAGTTCCCGAAGCCGGGCGGCATCGTCACCGTCGCGATCGATCCGAAGACCGGCAAGAAGGCGAAGGACGGCGACGCGGAGGCGATCGACGAGGTCTTCCTCGAAGGGACGGAGCCTCTGGAGGTCGCAGAGGACGTCCCCGACGCAGGCCCCATGCTCGGCGCCGGTCTCGCCCCCGAGAGCGCCGAGGACGCAGGCGTCCTCCCCTGAGGCGCCGTCTCCCACGCGCCCGCATGCTAGCGTCGCGCTCCCGACGATGAGGACCGTGGCGCACGCGAAATGGCTGGCTGCAATTGCATGTTGCATACATCCGCTCCACGTCGCGATGGCGCAGACCGCGCCGAAGCCCGCGCCTGCTCCTCCGCCAGCGGCGGCTCTCGAGCCGCGCGCGAGCGGCCTCGGGCACCTCGTCTCCGAGATCGTGACGGGCCTCGGCAGCGTGCCGAGCGGGGCGATCGTGGTCGCCTCCCCGCTCGCGAGCGACGTCGCTGCGCCCAAGGGAGACGAGCTCTCGCACCGCGTCGCGACCCAGATCGCCGGGCGGATCGCCGGCGCCCGGGCCCACGAGAAGCCGGCGACGCTCGCCGTGGCGCGAGGTCTGTCCGGCCGCGCGGCGTCGCTCGTCTTCGTCCAGCTCGAGATCGTTCGGGGTGAGCTGCGCGCGACGGTCGATCTCTATCCGGTCGTCTCGAACGGCTGGGAGCGGCTCCGGAACCCCGCTCCGGGACCGCGCGCCCATGCCTACGCGGCCGCCGTGCTCGACGGTGAGCTGCGGAGCTTCCTCGCCCCCGTGCTCCTCGAGCAGGCGAAGCTCCACCGGGCGAAGCACGACGAGGGCGAGGTCGTCGGCCTCGGCTGCGGCGATCTCGACGCCGACGGAGGGCACGAGGTGGTCCTCGTGACGCGCACGAAGGTCACGATCGGAAAGGTGCGCGCCGGCAAGGTCGTGCCGCTGAAGAGCGCGCCCTGGACGGGCATCGCGCCGCGCAACCCCGTCCCGATGCGCGAGCCGATCGCCACCGTGCTCGTATCGCCGCGGAGCCGTCCCGGCGAGCTCTGGATCGGCACCACGGATCGCGGAGGCGTCGTGACCGACGCCGCGCTCGCTCCGCGACGAGCGTTGACGGGGTTGCCCGTGCCGGGCGCCGACGGAGACGCGTGCGCGGTGCCCGTGCCAGAGGCGAGCGCGCTCGACGGCGCGACGATCGCCTGCACGCCGCCGCCGAGGGGGGAGGCCGCCGGCGCGTTCACGGCGCCGGCGCCGCGAGCCGACGCGCTCGCGATGCTCGATCTCGTGGGGCGTGACGGGCGCGTCGTCCAGATCACCGGCGCGCGCGAGCCCGGCGGGAAGCTCCGCCTCCGTCGGACGGGCACGACGCCGCCCGCGTCCGCGGAGGCGACGCTCGAGAACGTCGGCGCGCAGATGGCCCTGGCCGATCTCGATCTCGACGGGGTGCCCGAGATCGCCGCGAGCACGGAGACCGGCGAGGACCAGCTCGTCGTCGCCTCGTGGAGGTCGACCGGGCTCGAGCCGCGCCTCCGCTTTCCCGCGAAGGAGGGCATCCGCGCGATCGCGGTCTGTCCGCCGGAGGAGCGCGGGGTGCCCATCCTCCTCGCGGTCGTCGGAAGCGAGCTCTGGATCGTGCGCTGAATCACTGCGGCGGGCGCGCCGCGCGCGGGCCCTTCTTGGCCGTGGAGGAGATCTCCCGCTGGAACTGGTCGCGCAGCTGGCCGTCGTACTTCACCGCGACCGCGACCGAGACGAGCCCGATGGCGCCGACGAGGAGGAGGTATTCGACGAAGACGGCGGCGCGGGAGCGCGAGGTGGAGCGAATTCTGCGCACGACCTCTTCGCGTGCAACCCGGACGCCAGCGGGCAAGTGCGCGGATGCGGGTGTCGGGGCATGCGCATGTCGCGCAGGTCGCGGCGCAGCTCGGGTGTACGCGACCCGACGCGTGCTCGAGTCGCGCCGTCGGCGCGCGAGCAGCGGGCGACACCTTGCGGTAGGCTCCCGCCCATGCGGCTCTCCCGTCGCGCATGGCTCGCAGGGGCGACGACGCTGACCCTCGGGTCGCGCGTCGTCGCCAAGCCCCGCGTCGCAGTGGGAGGTCGCATCGGGTTCCGTCTCCCGTGGCCGCTCGGGTCGGTCGACCCTCACCGCCTCGACGACGGCCTCGCCGCCGTCCTCGGCGACGCGCTCTTCGACACGCTCTACGCCCGCGACGAGTCCGGCGCGTTCGCGCCGAGCCTCGCCGAGAGCGACCCGGAACCGGAGGGCGCGGGGCTCCGCGTCAAGCTCCGCGCCGGCGTGCGAACGTCGCGCGCGAGACCCTTCGAGGCGCGGGATGCGCGTGACGCGATCGCGCGAGCGCGCACCCTCGGCGCGAAGGGCTGGCTCGCCGACGTGCCGGCGCCGAGGGTCGACGGCCGCTCGCTCGTGTTCCCGACGAAGGATGCGTCGCGCCTCGTCCGTGCGCTCGCGTCTCCTCTCGTCGCGATGGTGCCGTCCGGCTTCTCGCCGGAGAGCCCTGAAGGGACCGGTCCCTTCCGGTGGACCGCGAGGGACGGTGGCGCCGTCCTCTCGCGGAACCCGCTCGCCGCGCGCGGCCCTGCCTTCCTCGACGAGGTCCTCGTCCAGAGCGCGCCCGATCTCTCGGCCTCGCTCCGTGCGTTCGAGACCGGCATCGACGATCTCGGCTGGCTCGGCAGCGGAATGGTCCAGCCGCGGGCGGGCTCGCGGCCGTTCGATCTCGGGCCCGTCGCCTGGGCCGTCCTCTCGACCGGCCGCGACGCCGGCTCCTGGGACGCGCCCGGCGTCGCGCAGCGCCTGTGCGACGGGATCCCGCCGTCGAAGCTCGTGCCGTTCGCGCTCGGACCTGCGTGGACGGTCGACGCGCAGCAGACGTGGAGCGGCGCGCAGGCGCAGCTCCTCGTGCGCGAGGACGCGGTGTGGCTCGTCGAGCTCGCGCGTGCGGTCGCCGCCTCTCTCTCGCGTCCGGGGAGCGAGGTCACGGCGAAGCCGGTCCCTCCGTCCGAGCTCGCCGCGCGACGTGCGAGCCGCACCTTCGCGTTCGCGCTCGACGTCGTCCGGCCCCTCGATCGTTCGGGCCTCGGGACCCTCGTGGGCCTTGCGAGCGCGGACGGAGGCGGACGCGCGACGGACATCGTCTTGCACCCGCCGAAGCTCGGCGACGTCTCGCCGCGCACGCTCACCCGCACGCTGCGGGTCGGCGTCGTGGGCGAGATCCGCGTCAAGGGCGGCTCCATCGCGGATCTCTCGCTGCCCGCCTCGCACGCCGCGCTCGGCCTCGATCTCGGCGGCGCGACCCGGGCGCGGGCGCGCTGATCGCGGAGCGCGACACCTCATCTCTGCCGCGGTGTGGGAGAGGCTCAACCGTCTTCGATGCGGCCGCGCTTCCGCGTCGCGGTCGCGTAGCGACCGGGGCGCATCATCGGGTCCTTGCCCCGCTCGACGAACACGCGGCGATAGGCGTCCCAGTCCTCCGTGCGCAGCCCCGCGAGGTCGTCCTCGATCTGCATCTCGCGGAGGTTCTGCTCCTCGAACGTCGCCCGCTCGATCGGCTGGACCTGGAGGTACGGGTGCGTACGGCGGAACGCGATAGGGCGGTTGGTGGTGGTGACGCGCAGGTTCGTGAAGACGGAGTAAAACCATCGGTCGGAGTCGATGATCCCTTCGAAGAGCTCATAGTGCTGACTGCGCGCCAGGTTCGCAGGCGGCCTGATGAGGACGCTCCACCCCGGCCGAGTCCGCACGAGCCATCCGGACCAGACCTGGAGCACGCCCGGCTGCAACGTGGCCGTGAGGAACGGCGGGGCGAACCCCTTGACGTCATCGGGCGCGATCGCGTCGAAGCGCTCGGGCAACCCTGGCAAGTGCTCGCTCCTCACCGGGTGCCAGTTGGCGCCGTCGTCGTGCGACCAGACGAAGTCCGTTCCGTCGTAGAGGACGTGGAAGTCGATGGGTGGAAAGACGTAGTAGCCGAACGCGGAGGCCGCGCACACTGGTTCGCAGTATCGAAGCGCGGAAGCCGGAAGGGTCCCGAGCGCCGCGCGGTCCGCGCGCATCGGGGCCAGCGCATCCGGCGCGAGGCGCACGAAGCGGACGAGCGGGGCACTCGCCCCGACGGGTGCCCCCTTGCCTCGAGCGTCCGTCGTCATGGCGATGCCCCGCTGTCCCTCAGCGCCGACCGAGCTTCACGAACGGCGGGATAGAGTTGTCGCCCATCTCGGTCTTCGGCTTCGGCGCCGCCGAGAGCTTCACGAACGGCGGGATACAGTTGTCGCCCATCTCGGTCTTCGGCTTCGGCGCCGCCGAGAGCTTCACGAACGGCGGGATAGAGTTGTCGCCCATCTCGGTCTTCGGCTTCGGCGCCGCCGAGAGCTTCACGTTCAGCTTCATGTTCACATTCTCCCTGCGGCACTCCGTGCAGGAACAGGGGCCGCCACCCCCGTGATGCGGGCGCACCGCACGACGGTCAACGTGCTTCGAGTCCGCAGATCGGGTCACCGGTACGCGCGCTCGGTGGCTACGGGCGACGCAGGTGACGCGACCCCGGCGTGGGCTGGCTCGACGTGTCGGACCACGGTCGCCACGCGGTGACATGCGAGGGAGAGCTTCCGAACCTCTCGTGCGAGGAGGACCTGGACGGGTGCGGGGCAGCTCGCCGGCTGGGAGACCGCAACGGGGCCCACGCCTTCGCCAGAAGGACGTGACAGGCGCGCGCCGTCCCGTCGACCTCCTTCCCAAACCGCGTGACGCCGCTCGTCGGCTGCGTCCCCTCCGTCGTCGTCTTGACCCCACCGCTCGACGATCCAGGGCCGGCCTGGCTGGATGAAGGAGAGGCCCCCTCCTGCCCAGAGCAGGCGAGGAGAGTGAAGAGAGCCACGAGTGCCGCGCCGAGACCGACCGTGATGCGCGTGAGAGAACGTCCGAGTCCTCGGCCTCTAGGGCGTGTCCGTCCTTCTCGACCCCTGCTCGCGCCGTGTCGTGAGTTGGACGTAGAGCGTGCTGCCGAACGTACGGCGGACCTCGCGGCGTCCGATGGCACGGCCCTGCGAGAAGTGCCATGGATACGCCGGATGACGGCGCGTTCCCTCTACGAGCGGCTCCTCGCGACGATGGCCGGTCGCGCGCGCACGCCTGCCGAGGAGAGCACGCCTTCGGGCGACGCGGCGTGGACGGTCGCGACGTCCACGCGGGCCGTCCTCGCGTGCGTGCTCGCAGGCTCGCTCGCGAGCTGCGCGAGGACGGCGTCCGACGCCTCCGACACCCGGTCCGCGCCGAGGCCGGTGACGGCGACGGCGTCGTCGCCGCCGCATCCGGACGTGGCGACGGCGTCGACCGACGAGCTCGCGCGCGAGTACCGCGCGCTCCGGACCGTGGCCGGGCACATGCAGCGCGTTCACGGACCGTGGAACAGCGACGTCGATTCGGCCGCCGGTCGCAAAGGGCGCGTGATGGCCGAGCTCGGCCGCCGCCTGGCGCCGCCCATCCGGCGCGCGCGCATCCTCGAGGTCCTCGGTGCGCCCGACCGGGAGATCCACGACGTCGTGGGCGACGCTGGCCTCGTCGAGGGGCAGAGGCACTTCCTGCCCCTGACCGATGCGCGCACGACCGAGCTCCTCTGCTACGAGTGGCGCGGCTCCCACGATTTTCTCTACGTGGAGCTCCGAGGCGAGGACGTCGTGAAGGTCGCGTGGTGGATGGCAGGCGAGTGACGACGGAGCTGCCGCGCCGGCGAGCGCGCGGAGGTGGCCGTCGCGCAATGCCGCGCACGTCGCGTGAACGCAACGTCACGGGCTCCCCCGCCGCGTGTACGCGGCGCGTGGGTCTGCCCCCAGAATCCGTGCTCCGTTCGGGAGCACTGAAAGGGGAACGAACGTTGCAGCCCGCGCGCCATGCGGAGCTCGCGCCTCGTCGTCGTCGGTGCCTTCGTCCTCACTCTGTCGTCGGGCTGCGTCGAGGCCGTACGCGGCCCACGCTACGTCAGCTCCGCGGACAACGTCGTCGCCGCCCGCGCGCTGCCCGCTACGCCCGTTCGTCTCGGGCGATTCGCGACCGGGACATCGATCGACGCGAGCTGCCAGGCCATCGAGCTGCTGCCGGCCGATGGACTCTCCTGGGGCGACTACGTCCGGCGTGCGCTCGTCACCGAGCTCGTCGCGTCCGGCACGGACGTCGCCGGGCCGGTCGGACCGAACGAGCGCGAGTCGAGCGTCGAGGGCGTCATCGAGCACGTCGACGCGAGGCCGTCCGGCACTCTCTGGCGGATCCGGCTGCTCCTCCGCTCCACGAACGGGCGGAGCCTGCGGGTCGAGCACGTCCACTCGCACCCGGCCACGCTACCGGGGTGCGAGGTCACGCGCGAGGCCATGGTGCCCGCCGTGCAGGAGCTCGTGCGCAAGGTGCTCGAGCACCCCGAGCTCCCGCGCCTCCTCGCGCCGGCGACGTGAGCTCGCCGATTCGCGGAGTCGACTCCGCGGGTAAGCCCTCGAGACAACGGGGAATCTGTCGCTTTCGAGCCGCGTAGCATCTCTCAGGAGGTCGGATGCTCATCAAGGCTCGTTCGTCGTTCGTGGCGGGGTGTGTCTCGCTCGCGTGTCTCGGGATCGCGTGCGGAGGTTCGGACGCGGCGAGAGCGCCGAAGACGGCGGAGAAGGGGGATGGCGTCGTCCGTGGAGTCACCCAGGCGCAGCTCGACGTCGCGCACTACGCAACGGGCGACGGCCTGAACGGGTTCGTGCTCGATCGCACGAAGGACCCGGTACGCATCCAGATGGACGGCGACAAGGACATCGTCGAGCTCACGGCGATCGAGGAGCGCGACGCGCGAGGCCGACAGGGCACCACCTACAAGGCGCCGGACGGGAAGAACGTCCTCTTCATCTCGGTCGACGGCGGGATCAAGCTCTACGGACCGCGCGATGCGCTCTGGGTGAACAGCGACAGCGCGGCGAAGCCGCTCGGCAGGGCCACCGTCACGGGGAAGTGGGTCGCGACGAAGACGAAGCGCGAGCTGTACGCCGCAGAGCTCGCGTCGCGCAGCGTCGTCACGAAGATGGGGCTGAAGGACGATGACGCGAGCAACCTCGCGAAGGTCGAGCAGGCCGCTCTGTCGGCGCCCCTGGAGTCGTTCGTCCACCTCACGCCGGACGGCGCGAGCCAGGCGCAGTGGATGCCCGTCTCGAACCACACCTACGGCGGCAGCACCGGATCCGGCGAGACCTGGGACAAGGCGAAGGCCGCGGGCTACGCGAAGTACGGGGCCCACCTCGTCGGGCACATGGTCCAGTTCGGCGCGCCGAACCGCCTGCACACGGAGACCCTCCGCGGCTGGGACCGGTCGCCGCCGGCAGGAGCCCCCGCGCTCGTATGGAGCGTCGACGGCTCCTACGTCACGCTCGTCACCCTCGACGGCGGTCGCTATCGTCTCTGGCTCCCGACCGACGACAAGCCCGTCCTGGAGAACGGCGCGGGCAGCGCCACGAGCTGGCCCGCACCTCTCGCGCAGTCCGTCCTCTCCGTCGCCGACATCCACGAGATGGGGAAGATCGGCGTCGTGCCGGAGGCCACACAGAAGGAGATCAGCGCGCTCGACGACGGGTGGTTCGAATGCTTCAACGAGCAGTGGAAGGCCGCGCAGAAGTCGATCGACGCCGTCGAGCGCAGTGCGATGAACGGAAGCGAGAAGTACGGGAAGACCAGCGGCATCTACCGCTCGGCGGAGCTCGACGCTCCCAAGAAGTGCGCGCCCGCGAAGAAGGCGCTCGAAGACGGTCTCGTGAAGACGATCGAGGCGCGGAATCGAGAGCGCAGCGCGATCTTCGAGAAGGCAAAGGCTCGCTTCCGGTGACCGCGCTACGCTGACACGTGGTGATCGCGCCGGCCCCCACGACGCTGACGCCCGGGCAGACGATCGGCGGCTACGTCGTCGAGCGGCTCCTCGGGCGCGGAGGGATGGGAGAGGTCTGGCGGGCGCGGGACAAGGCGCTCCTCCGCGACGTCGCGCTCAAGGTGCTCTCCGTTGCGTCCAACGCCGAGTCGGGCACACGGGCGCGGTTCGTCGCCGAAGGGCGCGCGGCGGCGGCGCTCGTCCATCCGAACGTGGTCACGGTCTTCGGGGCCGGGGAGGAGGGAGGCGTCGCGTGGATCGCGATGGAGCTCCTCGAGGGGGCCACGCTCCGGACCGCGATGCGCGAGGCGAGCACCGGCGACCGCCTCGGATGGCTCCTCGCGCTCGCGCGAGCGCTCGAGGCCGTCCACGAGCGCGGGCTGGTTCACCGCGACGTGAAGCCGGACAACGTGTTCGTGACACGAAGCGGCACGCTCAAGCTGCTCGACTTCGGCATCGCACGCGGCGCGCCGCGCGCGACGAGCGACGACCCCAGGCTCGCTTCGCAGACGGCGACGGGGCACATCGTGGGGACGCCGCGTTACCTCGCGCCCGAGCAGTGGCGCGGTGGCAGCGTCGACGCGCGGACGGATCAGTTCGCCTGGGGGATCGTCGCGTACGAGGTCCTCTCCGGGCGACATCCGGACGAGACGAGCGCCGGCTTCGGACGGCTCTCGGACTGGACGGCCTCGGCAGAGCCGCTCCACACCGTGGCGCCGGCCCTCCCCTTCGGGGTGAGCCCGATCGTGATGCGCGCGCTCGCCGTGTACCCGCACGACCGCTTCCCGGCGACGAGCGCGCTCGCGGCGGAGCTCGAGGCCGCGATCACCCGCCAGCGAGCGGAGGACGCGCGGCCGACCATCGACGAGCGGCCGACCACCGAGCGTCGTCGGGGAGGGGCAGGCGTCTTCCTCGGCGCCCTCCTCGCCGTGCCGCTCTTCACGGGGGTTGCGCTCGCCGTGCTCACGCTCGTTCCCGGTGCTCCCCTGCACGGCGCCCTCACGAAGACGGCCGCCGCGCCGGCGAGCGCCGCGCAGGCGGCGGAGCCTCCCCCCATCGCGACGCCCGCGACGACAGAGCCGGCGACGGCCGCCGCCGAGACGGTACCGTTGCCCCTGGAGACGACGCCGGACGCTGCGGTCGTCACGATGGGTCGAGCGAAGCCGCAACCGACTCCCGTGACGACCGCGACGGGCTGCCACCGCTTCCGGACGGCGTTCATCGACGCCAGCGCGTTGAAGGGCGTCACCGATCCGGGACGCGACGCCTGGGAGAAGGCCTCCTCTGCTCCGGTGCTCGCGTGCGTCCAGGCACACGTCCTGCCGAAGACCTGCGACGAGGGTGATCGCTTCCGCGTCACCGTATGGCTCAACCGCAACGCCGAGGGGTCACACGTCGGGGTGGCGGTCCAGTCGGTCTTGCTCGACGGCAAGCGCGTCCTCGCCGATGCCCAGGAGGCGCGGCTCCAGATGTGCCTCGCCGACGCGCTGGACCGTCAGGTGCCGGTCCCGCGGGACAGCCTCAGCACGGTCGTGACCCTGAACGTGACGCTCCGCTGATCCTCGGTTCGATCTAACCTTCGGACGTCCTTGCGCCTCGCCACCCGCCTCGCCTTCGGTTTCGGCCTCCTCGCCGCGCTCTCGACGATTGGCGTCGGCGTCGCGGTGCGCGAGCGCCTGGCGTCGAACGAGGCCGCCCAGTTCCAGCGCGAGGTCGAGGGGGTGTGCTCGAGGATGGTCGGCGAGCTCCGACGGCAAGGCGAGATCGACCACGCGATCGTGGCGGCCGACTGCGAGGAGAACGAGCTCGCAGACGCCCTCGTGATCGCCCTCGACGGCTCCGACGAGCTCCGCATGGCGGGAATCTCCCAGCGCGTCCCGAAACATCGCGAGGCCTTCGGGTTCGACGAGCTCGTCCTCGCCGCCGACCGCGGCGCGTTCCTCGTCGTGTCGCCGACGTCTCTCCTCACGATGCCCGCACGCGAAGTGGACGCGCTCCTCGCCGGACAGACGAAGACCTTCGAGATCCGCAGCGGGAAGGGGACGGGGGCTGGTGAGAAGCCCGCGATGCTCTCGCGATGCACGCGTCGATCCCTGCGTGGCTTCCTCGTCGGTGAGGTCGGCGTCCGCCACGTCGAGCCTGCGCTCGTCCGGCTCGGCACCACCCTCGACGTGGAGGTCGTCCCCACGTGGACGACCGACCCGGCGGCGAAGCCGGCGACGGCTCCGTCCGCGGCGAAGGCGGCGAGCAGCACACCCGCGGGAACGGTACCAGGCGGGCGCGCCCGGACGTCGTGCCGCTTCGAGGACGGGCTCGGTCACGCGCTGACGTTCGACATCTTCAAGTCGACCAAGGCCCTCGAGGTGAAGCTCCGCGACGTCGAGCGCGCGATCGCCCTCTCCGCGCTGGTGTCGCTCTCCCTCGCCGTCCTCTTCGCGATGCTCCTCGCGCGCAGCCAGAGCCGCCCGCTTGCCGTGCTCGCGACGGAGGCCGGCAAGGTCGCGGGCGGAGAAGCGCGCCCGCTCGGGGTCAAGAAGGGCTCTCGCGAGATCCAGGAGCTCGCGAACGCCTTCGACCGCATGCTCGGAGACCTCGCCGTGACCCGAAGGCGCCTCGCGGCCGCGAGCCGGGTCGCCGCCTGGCGCGAGGTAGCGCGCCGCGTCGCGCACGAGGTGAAGAACCCGCTCGCGCCGATCCGCGCCGCGGTCGAGACGCTCCGCCGCCTCCGCGCGCGGAACGATCCGCGTTTCGACGAGTACTTCGACGAGGCGACGCGCACGGTGCTCGACGAGGTGCATCGCATCTCGAACATCGTCACCGAGTTCACCCGCTTCGCGCGTCTCCCTCCTCCGCGACCGACGGACATCGACGCGGAGGAGCTCGCGCGCCACGTCATCCAGGTCCACCGCGCGGCCGCGGGGCAGACGCGCCTCACGCAGGTCACCCAGCGGAGACCAGCGCAGCTCCGCGCGGACCGCGATCAGATGATCCAGGTCCTCACGAACCTCGTCCAGAACGCGCTCGACGCCGTCCGCGACGTCCCGAACGGCTCGGTCACGCTCACCACCGACTCCGACGGGCACTACGTCTCGTTCGTGGTGACGGATGACGGGCCCGGCATCGCGCCGGAGATCGCCGCCCGTCTCTTCGAGCCCTACGCGACGACGAAGGCGACCGGGACCGGCCTCGGGCTGGCGATCGCGCAGCGGATCGCCATGGAGCACAACGGCGACCTCTCCTATCTCGGAACGAGCGCGAACCGGCGAGGCGCCGTGTTCCGCCTCCTCGTCCCGATCGAGGGCCCGCCGCCGATGAGCGAGGTTCCGTCCTCCGACTCCTGAGTCGCAGCGCGAAGCGCGTCGTGGTACGCGCGACACTCCCATGGCCGACGAGGAAGCGCTCGCCCCCTTCTCCCGCATGACGGCGTCGGAGAAGCTCTACGTCTGCCTCGTCGCGGTGTTCGTCTCGTGCCTCCTCCTCGGGGACATCATCGGCGGGAAGACGATCCCGACCCCGTTCCATCTCGGGCCGATCTCGGTCGGCATCATCCCGTTCCCTGTGACGTTCCTGCTCACGGATGTCGTGAACGACTTCTACGGGCGCCGAGGCGCGCGCTTCCTCACGTTCGTCGGCTTCGGCTGCGCGATGCTCGCGTGGGCCGTGCTCCAGCTCGCGACCCACTTGCCGACCGACGCGTCGACCTATTTCACGCAGGGCGAGTTCGCGAAGATCTTCGGCGGTAGCGCCCAGCTCTTCGTCGCGTCGATGATCGCGTACATGATCGGGCAGCTGCTCGACATCCAGGTGTTCCAGTTCTGGAAAGCCCTGACTCAGTCGAAGCACCTGTGGCTCCGCGCGACGGGCTCGACGTTGCTCAGTCAGATCGTGGACACGGTCACGATCAACGTCGTCTTCTGGACGTGGACGGCCGCTGCCGACTCGGGCTCGTTCCTCGCGCTCATGAGCGCCGGGGAGCGGTACGAGTGGATCTTCCGGAAGATCGGGCGCGAGTACTTCATCAAGTTGCTCGTGGCCGTGCTGCTCACCCCGGTGGTCTACGCCCTCCACGCGTTCATCGTTCGTGTCCTCCGGATCGCTCCGGAGAAGCACGAGGCACGCAGGACAGCGAAGGCGTGAGATGCCGGCGCTCCCGGCGCGCCTGACGCTACCGAGCGGGACGGTCATAACGCTCCGTCTCGTCCGCACGCGCGAGGCGCCGCGGGTTCGCCGCGAGGGCGAGGCGCTCTTCGCGGAGGTCGTCGCGACGCTCGACGAGGACGTGCGAATCGCGCGCGGCGCGAAGGAAGTCGACGTGCTCGAGCTCGAGCTCGCCGACTTCCACGTCCTCCGCGCGGTGCTCCTCCGCGGAGGGCTGCTCGCGGAGGAGGAGGTCGTCGTTCGCTGCCGGAACTGCGACGAGGAGCTGCGCCTCCATCCGTGCGCTCTGCTCGAGATCGGCCCATGGGCCCATGGCGAGCTCGGGGACGCGGAGCTCGACGCCACGCTGCCCTTCGACGAGCCCCATGCGATCGAGCCGGTTCCGCTCGGGAAGGTGCGCACGGCGAAGACGGTGACGCTCGTCGGCCGGCGGGTGCGCGAGGTCCTCCCGCTCTGGGAGGCGCTGACGCGCGATCCGCTCGACGTGGACCGGGCTTTCGTCGAGGCGATGGGCATCGTCGCGCTCGGTCCGGAGAAGGACGGAGAGCGCATCGGCGACGCGCTCGCGACTTGCGACGACGACGCCTTCGCCTCCGTCGGCGACGTGTTCCTTGCGTCGCACTATCCCGTTCGCCTCGGCGCCGCCGCGTTCTGCGGAGCGTGCGGTGCGCGCAACGACGTCGACGCGCCCTACGAGCGCGAGCTCCTTCCGGGCGCGGCGCCTTCGCGCGCCGCCGTCGCCGAGGACGAGCCGCCCCGGAAGGGAGGCTTCCCCGATCTCGACGCGTTCGCAGCGCGCGCGCGCGCCATCGCGACGCCGATGCTGGAGGGCGTGCACGGGGAGGCCGTGGAGCTCGTCGTCGAGGGAGGCACCCCGGCCGTCGACGACGGAGGGGAGCCGCTCCTCGGATCGTACGTGCCGCCCCACCCCGGCGACATGACCTCGCCTTCACGGGCGCCGACCGTGACCGTCTACCACCGCACGTTCCGCGCGATGTGGGACGAGGAGGGGCCGTACGACTGGGAGGCCGAGCTCCACGAGACGATCGAGCACGAGATCGAGCACCACGACTACTGGCTCCGCGGCGACGATCCGATGGATGAGGCGGAGCGCGCGGCGATCCGCGACGAGGGGCTCCGGCTCGTCGGGCGACGCGAAGCGACGCGACGCGCGCTCGGCGGCTTCGGTGAGAGCGTCACGGACTTCACGCGACGGACGTGGCCGCTGTTCGTCATCCTCGCGATCGCGCTCGCCGCGATGTTCTGGTCGACGTCTCGCGATTGATGTTCGTGAGACCCGGGCCTTATCGCGTTTGATCACGGATTTGACATGCCGTTTTGATCGCCCTAGCGTGACCCTCGATGGCGGCCACGAAGTCACGGCCGAAGAACCGGCGCGGGAGCCCGGAGGCGATCGAGAAGCGACGCGTCGCGCGTGTCTTCAACGACGTCCTCGGCGGCCACGGTTCCTCGTCCACCAAGCTCGACGGCCGCACCGAGAAGCGTCGCCAGCGCCTGTTGAAGGAGCTCGAGGCGGGCAAGGCGCGAGGGACGCGAGAGCTGAAGCCGCTCGACATCCTCCAGCGCGTGCAGGAGCTGATGGACCTGGGCGAGCCGCTCAGCTCCATCCGGAAGGTGACGAAGGTGCGGAAGAGCGTGATCCCTCCCGAGGCGCTCGTGGATCTGATCGAGCGGCTCCAGAAGGCCTACAGCTTCCGCCCCGAGGTCTACCGCTTCGTCGGGATCGGGGAGGACGTCCTCCGGCTCGCGGGCGTGCTCGAGAACGCGGGCAAGCGCGCTCGGGCCCGGGCCAAGATCTGAGACGCCCGACACGCGCGATTTCCTGCTAGGAAAGAGCGCGTGAACCGCCGTTGGCTCACGACCGTCGTGCTCTCCGGGTGCCTCGCCCTCGCGGCGATCGCACACGCGGAGGACGGGGGACGGACGCCCGATCCCCGCCGCGCGCGCGTCGCCGTTCGTGTCGGCGAGCTCTCGATGACGGTGGGGGAGATCGAGGACCAGCTCGCCGAGATCCCCTCGTTCCAGCGTCGTCTCTTCGGCGCGAGCGCCGAGGCTCAGGTGAAGGGGTACGTCGAGCAGGTCGCGGTCCGTGATCTGCTCCTCGCCGAGGCCGCGCGGCAGAAGGACCTCGCGTCGTCGCTGCCGACCGCGCAGATGCTCCGGCGTTCCCGCTCGTCGGCGACGCTCCGTGCGCTCCGGAGACAGCTCCCCTCCCCCGCCGCGATCCCTGCCGAGGACGTCCAGAAGTTCTACGACGAGAACCGGTCACGATTCGATTCGCCCGAGCGCATCCACCTCTGGCGCGTCCTCGCGAAGACGAAGGACGAGGCGGAGGCCGTCCTCGCGGCCGCGAAGAAGGAACCGACCACGGCGAAGTGGAACGAGCTCGCGCGCGAGCACAGCCTCGACAAGGCGACGAACCTCCGCGGCGGCAGCCTCGGCTTCGTCGCGCCCGACGGCGCGAGCAACGAGGCCGGAGTCGTCGTCGATCCCGCTCTCGTCAGGGCCGCGGCGGCGGTGAAGGACGGCGAGCTCGTCCCCCAGCCGGTCCCCGAGCGCGAGTACTTCGCCGTCGTGTGGCGTCGTGGGACCGTCGCGGCGAGCAAGAGGACGGTCGAAGAGGCCACGGCGCAGATCCGGACGACGCTCTTCCGCGAGCGGACCGAGTCCGCAGAGAAGCGACTCGTCGCGAGCCTACGCGCGGCTCACGTGCGCGACGTGAACGCGGACCTGCTCGGGCTCATCGACCTCGGCGCGATGGACGCGGGTCTCATGGCTCCACGCGTTCGGGGGTCGGCCCCGGCGACGGCGGGCTCTCCGCGCTGACCGACGCGATCGACGGCCCGAGGCCGTGCGGGTCCTCGCGAAGCGCCGCGAGCGCAGCCGCGCGCTCGGCGAGACGCTTGCTCCTCCCCTCGCCGACCCCGAGGACGGTCTCCTCCACCATCGCCTCCACCTCGAAGGTCGGGTCGTGCTGCGGCCCGCGGACGTTCCGCACGCGGTAGACGGGCGCGGGGAGCTTCTGCGCCTGCACGCGCTCCTGGAGGAGGCTCTTCGGATCGCGCGAGCCGAGCGACGGCGCCTCGCGCATCGCCTCCCTGACGACCTGCTCGACGAGCCGCCGCGCTCCGTCGAGACCGCGGGCTTCGTAGACGCACGCGACGAGCGCTTCCACGGCATCGGCGAGCACGTTGGTCTGCTCGCGCTCGCTGCCCGCTCGCGCGCCCTTGCCGAGCGCGAGCGCGTCGCCGACCCCGACCTCACGCGCCCAACGGGCGAGGGCCTCGGCGTTGACGAGCGCGCTCCGCATGCGCGTCAGAGTCCCCTCGTCCGCGTCGCGGTGCGTGCGCGTGAGGAGCTCGCTCACGCAGAGGCCGAGGACCGCGTCGCCGAGGAACTCGAGGCGTTGGTTGTCGGCCGCGCTGGACTCGTTCGCGAAGCTCGGGTGGGTGAGCGCCTCGTCGAAGCGGGGGAGGTCTCCTTCGCCGACGATCCCGACGACGTGTCCGCGCAGGCGCTCGCGCGCGCGGACGAGCTGCTCTTCCCGCGCCGTCATGCCGAGGCCCTCGCCGCGATCGCGTCGGTCGCCTCCGCGAGCGCGAGATCGAGGGACGTGAGCCCCTCGGCGTCGTGCGTGGTCCAGACGACCGAGGCCCTTCCCCACCCCACCGTCACCTCCGGGTGGTGGTCACGCTTCTGGGCGACCATGCCGAGCTCGACGGTGAACGCGAGCGCGCGTCCGAAGTCGGGGAAGCGAAAGGTGCGTGAGATCGCGCCCTCGCCTTCGCGCGTCCAGCCGGGGTGCGCGGCGAGCCACGCCTCCACGGCGGCATGCTCGAGCTTCGGCGGGCGCGACATGTGTGAAGTGTGCACACGACGGCAGTCCCCGCGCAAGACGTGGAACCACCTGGAGTCGGGGTTGTCCGTAGGACGTGACCATGCACCTTGGCTATGCTGCGCGGGTGGCGCTCCTCGCCTGCCCCTTCTGCCGTGAGATGTTCGAGGAGGGCGAGGCGAAGACCTGCCCGGTGTGCGGGATGGAGCTCACCGCCTTCGACAAGCTCCCGCTCTCCCACGACGCCCTCCACGACGAGGCGGGTGTGCCGACCCTGCCCGAGCTCGAGCCTCTGGCCTGGCACGACCTCCGGCGCTGGAAAGGCGTGAGCGTCGCCGTCGGGATCCTCGGTGTCGTCACCTTCTTCCTCCCGTGGGTCCATCTGACTCTGCCCTACATCTCGTCCAAGTCCGGCTTCGACCTCGCGCACGAGCGGATCGGCTGGCTCTGGGCCTGCTGTGCCGCGTGGATGGTGCTGGTCCCGACCGTCGCGAGTCGCCGAACCATCGCGCATCTCCGGGGGGCCCGCGTGGCTGCCGCGTTCCTCTCGGCGATCCCGGGCATCGCCGTGGCGATCCTCCTCGCGAGGCCCCCCCGCTCTGGCCTCGTCCCCGTCCGTTACACGTGGGAATGGCCGATCTACGCCGTCGTCGCGCTCTCGCTCCTCGGGGTCGTCGCCGCCTTCCGCCTGGGCGGCCGCGTCGACGACATCGTCGTCCGCAAGGGCACGTCGAAGGGCCAGGTCGTGCACTAGATCGCCACGGAATGGCGCGTGCCGTCCGATGGAGGCATGCTCCACGCATGGCAGAGCGAGGGAAGAAGACGGGATCGCGCCCGTCCCTCGAGAGCCTGGAGGACCGCCTCGATCGCGAGGACAACGGGCTCTTCGAGGTGCCGGCGACGGTCGTCTGCGCACGCTGCGGCGACGCCGAGTGTCTCGGCTGTCATGGGCTCCTTGCGAAGTCGGGCATCGTCTCCGTCGTCGCCTGGGAGCGTCCCGCGATGCCCGTGATCCTCCGGCTCTGGACGACCGCGCGCGCGTCGACCCGCGACGCCGAGGCGTTCTTCGAGGGGCTCCCCGACGGCCCGATCCTCCCGGCCCTCCGCTTCGCCGCGCTCTGTGAGCTCTGCGCGGCGTCGGCGATGGCGCTCTTCGCGGTTCCGATCGCGATCGCCGTCGCCCCGGGCTGGGTGAAGTCCCTTCTCCTCGACCCGTCCGCGCGGAGCGTCCTCGCCCGCGTGATCGTCCTCGGCTTGCCCGCCTTCGCGCTCCTCCTCGTCCTCGCGCACGCGGCGCACGGTCTGTCGATCGATGTCGGTGCGCAGAGGCAGGGCGCTCGGAGACGCACCACGCGCGCGCTGCGCTTCGGGCTCTACGCGTGCGGATGGGACCTCGTCGTCGGCCCGCTCGGCGCCGTCGTGCTCGCGCTGACGGAGGGCGCGAAGGCGGCGCTCACGCTCACGTCGCTCGGCGCGGGGCTCCCGACGCGCGCGACGAACGCCTTTCTCAAGGGAGCCTACGCGCTCGACGGCGACGAGGCGAAGCGGGCGCTCGCGACGTCGTACGTCGGCGCCGCGACGAGCACGGTGCTCGGCGCCCTCGTGGTCCTCGCCGCGATCGTCCTTCTCCTCTTCCTCTGAACCTGTGCTCGACCCCCGCGACGGCGTGCAGGAACGGCTCGGATGATGCGTCGATCGACCGTGGGACACACGCCGCGCGCTTCTCTCGTGATCGCTATCCTCGTGATCGCGATCGTGACGTTGGGATCGTACCGCCTCTGGTGGAAGACCAGCTCGTCCTCCGAAGGCGGCGGCGGCCGAGCGCCTGACCTCCTCCCCAGCTCGAGCGCCCTCGCGGTCGTCGCCGACCTTGACGTTCGGCCGAGCGGTTCGATCGCGGGCCGCGTGACGTCGGCCGAGCCGCCCCGGAGCGGCGCCGCCGGCGCATCCGTGTGTGTCGTTACCCTGAGGGACGCGCGGCGGGTCCCGTCGTGCGTGACGACGGACGGCGACGGCGCCTATCGGTTCCGCGATCTGGCGCCAGCACGGTACAGCGTGACCGCGGCCTTCGCTCACGCCATTCCCATGTCCTTTCGCGACGGCGCATCGGACGTCCTCACCCTCGGCCCGGGTGAGGCACGGGAGCACGTCGACATCACGCTCGGCCCCCAGGGCGTCGAAGTCCGCGGCGTCGTGAGGGACCTGAGCGGCGGCGTGGTGGCCGGCGCATCGGTGGTCGTCTCGTCGGGCGAGGAGGACGGAAGCGGCGGCGGTGATGCGGTGACGCAGAGCGGGGAAGACGGTGAATGGTCCGCGTGGGTCGCCCCGGGGAACGTTCAGGCCTCGGCGATCGCGGACGGCTACGCGCCCGCGTGGGCGCACGGCGTCGCGCCGGGTCAACGACTCGAGCTTGTCGTCGTGCCGGAGTCCGTCCTCCAGGGACGCGTGGTCGAGGCCGGCACCGAGCAGCCCGTGGCGGGAGCGCGCGTGCGCGCAGGGCCGATGGCGGGCTACACGTCCGAAGAGCGCGACGCGAGCGTCGCGACCGACGCGGAAGGACGCTTTCGGATCGCCCGGTTGGAGCCTGGACGGTACAAGCCGCGCGTCACGACCCGCCATGGGTGGGGCGTCGCGACCGAAAGCGTTCTCCTCGGACTCGCCGAGACGTCGGGCGAGATCACGATCGTGGTCTCGCCGGCGCACACCGTCAGCGGCCGCGTCGTGTTCCCGAACGGAGAGGTCTGCCGGGTTCCGTCGGTGATCGTCAAGAACAAGGTCACGGACGTCGAGAGACGCGGCGAAGGCGAGCCCGACGGGACCGTTCGCATCACGGCGCTCCTGGCCGGCAACTACCGGGTGGCGGTGTCGTGCCCCGACGGCCTCGAGGAGGCCAGCTATCCAGACCTCACGCTCGCCGGGGAGGACATCCAGGGTGTCGAGTGGAAGGTCGTCCGAGGCTTCCGCGTGAGCGGAGCCGTGGTCGACGCCACGGGCGCCAAGGTGGCGTTCGCGACGGTCAGTGCCCGAGAGAAACGTACGCCCACGGCGGCCCACGCCTCCTCGGTACCGGCGCGATCGATGCCTCACTGGGTCACGGCCACCACGGACGCGAGTGGCGCATTCGTCCTTCGCGGTCTCCTCTCCGCGACGTACGGGCTCGAGGTCTACCGGGAAGGTGCGACACCGCTCGAGGACGCTCACGGTCTCGACGTCGACCGCGACCTCGAAGGTATTCGCATCGCGCTCCCGCTCGGGGGCACGCTCGAGGGCGTCGTGGTGGACGCCCTGGGCGCTCCCGTCGCGAGAGCGGGGCTCGAAGCCGTGTCACGCGGAGGCGCAGAACGCTCGTCGACGTCGCGTGACGACGGCACGTTCGTCTTCAAGGGGATGAAGCCGGGCGAGTACAAGATCCGCGCACTCGGCCGACGGGCCCCGCAGACGAAGGACGAGGACCCCAGGGGGTCACGGCTCACGTGAAGGCAGGCGCGGCGTCGCGTGTGAAGATCGTCGTCGAGACGGAGCGCGGTGAGATCGGCGGTCGGGTGCTCGACGAGACGGGCGCTGCCGTGCCGGACGCGTTCGTGCAGGCCGAACGAGAGCCCGACCGCCCCGGTGCGGCGGACGGAAGCACTCGTCGACGCATGCAGTGGAGCTGGACGCACGCGCCGGTGCTCACCGACGTCGAGGGCACCTTCGCGATCACGAAGCTCTCACCGGGGACCTACACCGTGCGGGCGTTCCGCAAAGGCGGCGGCGAGTGCGTCCTCGAGAAGGTGGCCCTGGGCTCTCGCGTGACGCTGGCGATCAAGGCCGAGGGCTCACTCGCGGGCTCCGTCGTGCTCGCGCGTGGCGGAAAGGCGCCCGAGAGCTTCTCGATTCAGGCTCTCGACGCGAAGGCCGGTGTCTCGCGAGAGGAGACTTTCTTCCGAACGAACGGCCGCTGGGCGCTCCGAAACCTGCCGGAGGGCACGTTCTCGCTCACCGCGAGCGCCGTGGAAGGTCGAGAGACCGTCGAGACGCGCCTGGCGGCGGGCGAGAGGCGAGAGAGCATCGTCCTGACGCTGCAAGCGCCGGCCTCGGCTCGAGGGCGCGTCGTCGCGCTCGATACCGGCGAGCCCCTTGCGGGCATGATCGTCATCGCGACGGCTGCGGACGGCACCCGCGCGGCCGGAGCGGCAGACGAACAGCGAAGGCACGTCACGAACGCGGACGGCCGCTACGAGATCGTCCGGGCGCCGACGGGAAAGGGGAGGCTCACGGTCTACCCGAAGGGCTTCGGCCAGGGCACGCCGCTCGAGTACACGTCGTCCTACGTGCCCGTGGAGCTGCGCCCCGGAGTGACGACCGACGTGCCCGACATCCGCGTCGCGCGGCGCCGCAACGCGAACTTCCGGGGCGATCTCGGCTTCTCGACCCGCGAGCCGGCTGCCGGAGAGGACCTCGAAGCACGCCGACACATCGTGAGCGTGGTTCGTCCGGGCGGTCCTGCATCGAAGGCGGGGCTCGGCGTCGACGACGAGATCGTCTCCGTCGACGGGTACGACGTCGTCGGTCGCAACGCGTACTTGTTCTCGAGCCTCACCTACGCTGCCGAAGGGACGCGCATCACCCTCGGCCTCCGTCGCGGGATCGCCATCATCGTCGAGCTGGGAAGCCCGCAGTGACTCCCGGCGCGAGACCTCGAGGCACGAACGAGAGGCCGCGGTTTGACGGAGCGTCGGTCATCGTCGCTCCCCCTCATGGCCCCTCGAGTACATGGACCGCCACGGGATCGCGTTCGTCGCTATCATGAGGAGATGTCGCCGGTGCGCTCGCTCGCTACCGTCTCGCTCGTGCTCCTGACCGCGCTCGCGACCGTGTGGGGGTGCGACGCATTCGAAGGTGCCTCGGGAGACGGTAGCCGCGAGGGAGAGCTCGACGCGTGGAGCGGCGAGGCTGGTGGCGATGCGGGGAGGCTCGCGGACGCAGACGCCGACTCGTGCCCGCCAGGAGCGATCCTCTGCGACGACTTCGAACGCGCGACGCTCGTTGGACCGTGGGGCGGCTATACGGGTGAGCCTGATGCGGCGTCAGGCTCGTCGAGCGCGACGATCGACACGGCAGCGTTCAGCTCGGAGCACCGCAGCCTTCGCTCCGACCCGCGTGACGCCGCGAGCAGCGCTGCGCTCACGACCCTTCTTCCTCTCGTCGATCGCGTGGACGTCACATTCTCGCTCCGTACCGAGGCGGCAACGAGCGCGAGCGTTCACATCCTCGCCGTCGAAACGAAGAAGGAGGCGGGCTACGTCCAGCTCATTCTCCAGAACGGGGGGCTCCACCTGGTGGAGCAACTCCGCTACGCCGACGGCGGCGAATACTACGAGCTCCAGCGTGTGACCGATGCGCCGGTCGGCGCATTCGCCCGCTTCACGCTGCGTGTCGATCGAAGGAACGCGCGGTTCGCGCTCTTCGCGGAGGACGGCGCCGAGATCGGCGCTCGTCCACTCGTCCAGGACCACGAGCCGATCTCGAAGGTCTATCTCGGCACGGTGTTCACGAGCGGTCCGAGCGGGCCGCATTGGTTCGACGACGTGATCGTCACCACGACGCCATGAGAACGGCTCACGGCACGATCGGAAAGAGGCCGTCCATGGGCGCGTCGTCGTGGCAGCCGGCGCACGAGGCGATCACGCCGTCGTTCACCAGCTGCCCCGCCGAGCCGACGACGACGTACCGCCAGTCGCCGTGGTCGGGGGCGTAGCCGCGCTCGCGCTTCTCCATCACCATCACGGGCCCCGCGCCGCGCGCCCCGCCGCGCTCGTAGTGCTCGGCGACGACCGAGGCGCCGACGGGGACCTCACGCGCGCGCGTCGCCATCGCGTGAGCGCCGGCGTCGTTCGCGAAGACGTCGAGCTCCCAGCGACCGGTCGCGTGCCCTTGCGACGGGACACGCGCGAGGGTCAGCTTCGTGAACGACTCGCGGTACCCGGGCGGAAGCGCAGCGGCCCCGTCACGCGGTCCGGCGTCGATGCCCGCCGGCGCGGCCGACGCCTTCTGCGGCTTGTCGCTCACGCCGACGACTCCCGCGCCGGCCCCGCCGACGGCGCAGCCGAGGAACGGAAGCGACGCCACGAGCGCCGCGACCGACACCCCGATCAGAACGCGACGCCGCCTTCGAACGAGAGCGTCCACTGGCGACTCCCCACGAGATCCGGGTTTTCGTCCTTCGGATCGTTGATGTCGAACGCGAACTGCGAGCCCAGCCAGATGATCTCGTAGCGGTACGCGAGGCCCAACATGCCCCGGTTCCTGTGCGCACGCAGCCTCTCGTACGTGAACGTGTTGCCGAAGTCGGTGTTCGCGTCGGCGCCGTTCGGGAGCTTGTTTCGGCAGCGAGGGCCGCCCGTCTGCGGGTCGGGACCGTCGTAGCCGCACTGCGCGAGCGCGTCGACGTTCGGCGTCGAATCCATCACGTTCGAGTCGCCGAAGATCAGGAGGCGCTGGTAGCCGATCGACGGGATGATCTGCGCGCTGTCGGCGAGCGCGATGTGCTTCGACGCCTTCACGTCGACCCCCACCGTCGTGAGATAGAAGCGCGACGAGCCCGTCACGGTGCGGACGCCGCCGCCGACCGAGATGTCGGGGAGCAGACCGAGCGCCCCCGTGCGGAACCCCTCGAGGAGCGACCAGCGGAGATCGCCCCCGCCCACCCAGAGCCCCGTGTTCGCGATGGTCCCGAAGCTACCCGCGATCTCGAAGCCGAGCGGGAGGCCCTTCCGCGCCTTGATCGAGTAGATCTGGAGGAGCGAGTCGGGCTCGTTGTTGACGATCGAGAACTGCTTCGTGTTCGAGTCCTGCGCGCCGCGCGTCCCGAGCTGCCAGAACCGCGTCTGCGAACCGTCGGGGTTGTCGACGCTCCGGGACGAGTTGATGCGCGTGTAGGAAGCCTCGATGCTGACCTGGAACCCGCCGATGCCCGTCGTGCGCGCCGGGTAGGACGCCGAAGGAGCGATCGCGAAGCCGAGATCGCCGAGCATGTTCTTGAAGGCCGCGTTGTTCGGCCGACAGAGGTAGTCCTGCGGACGGAGGCCGGCGTTCACCGCGCCAGCCGGGTTCGCCGCGATCGACTGGCAGCTCGCGCCCGGTGGGAGGTTCGCCGGCTGGAGCACGAGGCGCTCGGGCGTCGGATCCATCCCGCCTGCGCGCGCTTCCGTGGCGACGACCGACGCCGTCAGGACGGCGAGCACCGAGATCGTGGTTCGTCGCAGATGCACGCGGGTCTCCGGCGTCGAGGCTAGAAGCCTCGGCTCCGCGGCGTCAAGGAAGGATCAGAACGAGCAGCCGGCCGCGGGCGTGAGGTAGAAGGGCGCCTCGGCCTTGATCGCCTCGCAGAGCGTCGCGCACTTCGCCGATGCCGGACACTGGCGCGTCGCGCGGTTCGGCGAACCGAGGCCGGGGCAGGTCCCAGGGAGTATCCAGCACGTGCCGCCCAAGTTCGCGTTCGCGCAGTCGGTCTGCTGCTGGCGGAAGAAGCCGCAGCGCGCGTCGTTCGGACAATCGATCTTCTCGCTACACGCGACCGTCTGGCCACCGGGGCCGCACGCCTCCGTCGCCTTCACGGTCACGCCGCGCGCGGCGGCGATCTGCGCGTTCCAGTACGTGATGCCGTCGCAGCCGCATACGGGCTCGGCGGTGTTCCCCGGCTGGGCCGTGGGTCGCGGCACGCACTCGCCCGTCCTGGCGCAGTTGCCGCCCGCGACCGCGAAGCGGCAGTAGGACGCGTCGTTGCACTCGGCGTTCGCGGTGCACCCGCCGGAGGGCGGGCCCCCGTCGGGGGTGCCGGAGGTGCCGCTCGTGCCCGACGTGCCGCTCGTGCCCGACGTGCCGCTCGTGCCCGACGTGCCGCTCGTGCCCGACGTGCCGCTCGTGCCCGACGCGCCGCTCGTGCCCGACGTGCCTCCGGCGGCATCGGTCGTGAAGAGGTCGGTGTCGCTCGCGCCGCCGCACGCTGCGATGGTGCTGGCGCCGACGAACGCCCAAGAAGCCAAGAACGTCACACGACTCATGGGTCGCCTCCCGCGCAGAGTCCGACTAGGAAAGGTATCGCGGCGACGCCGCGCCGGCAAACATGGCCAAGTCGTCCAACGAGACTCCTCGCCTACGTGCACCGAAGCTCGCACGTCCGTTCCACGTGGTCCTGGTCGAGCCCGAGATCCCGCCCAACACGGGCAACGTGGGGCGGATGTGTGCGGCGACGGGATCTCCACTCCACCTGGTCGGGCCGCTCGGTTTCCGCATCGACGAGAAGGCCGTCAGGCGCGCCGGGCTCGACTACTGGCACCTCGTCGACCTGCGACGCCACCTCGACTTCGAGCACTTCGTGCACGCCTTCGTGAAGGAGACCAGCGAGGGCGGGGAGGAGGCGGGTCGCCTCTTCCTCTTCGCGACCTCGACGGGACGGAGCTACCTGGACGCGGGATTCCGGCCTGGCGACGCGCTCGTCTTCGGGAAGGAGAGCGTGGGGTTGTCGGACGAGATCGTGGAGAGATACGCGGACCGGCTCGTGGGGATCCCGACGCTCGGGGCGGTGCGATCCTTGAACCTCGCGAACGCGGTGGGGATCGGGCTGTTCGAGGCGCTGAGGCAGGCGGGGGCGCTCGGGGAGACGTTCGTCGGATGAGGGGGTGAGCCTCAGGGAGGAGCGGCTCGAGGGGGAGAGAAGGTGAGCTCGCCCCCGCAGGGGATCGTGACGAGGGTGTCCTTGCCGTTCTTTCCGACGCGGAGGGTATGGCGACCGCAGGGGAGATCCATGCGCGGGGTGGCGTCGCCGAGCCGCTTGCCGTCGAGGAGGATGCGGTGGCCGGTGGTCCAGGCGGGGAGGAGGAGGGTGCCCATGGCGGAGGGGGAGGCAGGGGCGGAGGCGGAGGCGCGCGAGACGGGCGCGGGGGCGGCCGAGGCGGAGGCGAGCGAAACGGGGGCCGGTGCGGGGCCCGAGGCGGAGGTGAGCGGAACGGGGGCGGACGCGGACGCGGAGGGGTGGACGGCGAGGACCTCGCTGCGTGTCGCGGCGGGACGCGGGGGCGGAAGGTATGGACGCAGGACCGAGGCGCCGAGGACGGCCGCGACGGCGACGAGCGCGGCGAGGACGATGTAGGGCCCGCGGGAGCGAGGCGGAGCGGTCGGGGCGAGGGCGGGGGCGCGTGGAGACGGTGGGATCGCGGTCGCGGTCGCCGTCTCGCTCGCGACGGCGGTGGCGATCGCGGTCTCGTTCGGGATCGCGGTCTCGTTCGGGATCGCGGTCTCGTTCGGGATCGCGGTCTCGTTCGGGATCGCGGTCTCGTGGGTCGTCGCGTCCGCGGTCGCGGGCGGGGGGCTGGGCTTTTCGAGGTCGGGGGAGGACGGGATGCGGGTGCGCAGGGCGGCGACGCGGATGGCGCGCTCGCTGGCGAAGAGGCCGGGCTCGAGGCGGAGGGCGTGGCGGAGATGCCGGCGGGCGCCCTCTTCGTCTCCGCGCGCCCGGGCGAGCTCGCCGCGAACGAAGTGGCCGAACGCGAGCGAGGGAGCGACGGCGAGCGCGCGGTCGGCCAGCGTGCCGAGCTTGAGCGCCTCGTCGGGGGACGGCGCCTCCTTCGACTCGGCGCGCGCCGACCAGGCCGCGTAGAGGGCGTACTCGGCGGACGACGGATCGAGGGTCTTGGCCCGTTCGAGCTCGGTCAGGGCCTCCCTGGATCGGCCCTGCCGGACGAGGGCCTTGCCGCGCTGGAACGCCTGCTCTGCCCGCAGCCGCCGCTCGAGATCGGCGATCTCCGCCTGGGTGTCCGGCGGCGGCGGGCCGGACCCCGCCCGCGCGACGGCGCCCTTCGCGCGGGCTGCAT